>JAKUQR010000009.1 GCA_022450155.1 Gammaproteobacteria bacterium
GTTTTAGTCGGATGTTCGGAATAGAGGGTGATGGAAATGGATATGCAATGAGCCTTTACGGGTCTTACCCAAGCCCACAGAGCATAAGCAACCCTGCATACTGCTCCCCAGCAGTACCCTTCACCAGAGGGATTACACATCCATACAATGGCTCATATTAGACCATTGCTCCACCACCTTTAATTTTTTACTCCCCTCTATACCGGACATAACTCAAAACCCCAAATCTCCCACCGCTGCGTGGGTACAACATAATATTACGCAAGAAAATAAAAAGGGGGTCGGGTAGGGGTCGATGCCGCCACACCTATGCCACAATTTGCCACAGCAATTCTGTCAATAGATTTGCGCGCTTCATGTTGGTGCTGTAGATTGTGATTCTCTTACGAGGCAGACAAAGGCGAGCAACTACAAACGCTTACATGATATTGGACAGCAATCTAGGGTCGGCATGAGTGGCACAAAACGAAAACCGCTGATTGGTGTTTCGGCCTGCCGCAAGCAGATCGACCCTCATCCATTCAATGTCGTGGGTGAGAAATACATCGATGGCGTTGTTGACGGTGCCGATGCTATGGCGATGATGATTCCGCCGCTCGGCAGGCGGCTTGATATCGAAGAGTTACTGGGTCGGGTAGATGGCCTGCTACTGACAGGTAGTCCGTCCAACATAGAACCACAGCACTACGGGGGCAACAACAGTGTGCCACCCCACGACCCCCACCGTGATGCAACCACACTTAAGCTGCTGCGACGAGCGGTGGAGCGTGCTATACCGTTGCTGGCCATTTGCCGGGGGTGTCAGGAGGTGAATGTGGCGTATGGCGGTACGTTGCACCCGCAACTCGATCAGGTCGAGGGCCTGATCAGGCATCGCGAGGACAGCACGCGGCCACTGGATGAACAGTACGCGCCGACGCACAAACTGGAACTGACAGACACGGGGCTGCTGGCGAGCTTGGCCGGTACAACAGACGTGTCAGTCAATTCACTGCATACCCAGGGCGTGGCAAAGTTGGGCGCAGGGTTGGTGGTAGAAGCAACTGCACCCGACGGTTTGATCGAGGCTTTATCAGTGCAGGGTTCAGCCGCTTTCAGCCTGGCGGTTCAATGGCACCCGGAATGGAAAGTGGCTGAGAATCCGTTCTATCTTGCGATTTTCAGAGCTTTTGGCACAGCCTGTCGCCAGCGGATGTCTGGGGCAATCTAACGCCACTGGGGCCGGTCAGATGTTTGTGTTTGCTGCCTGACCAAGTCTGCTGCGTACAGATTCAGCTGCAGCTTCAAGCAGTGCTTGTTCCTCCTCAGTGATGTGCAGCTCAAAAATTTCTCGCAGACCGCTACTATCCAGCACGCAAGGCACACCCAGTACAACATCGTGGATACCATACGCTCCGTTCAACATGACCGATACGGGCAATGCACCGGGCCTGGCGCCGCGAATGGCATCCAGGAGCTCACAGACCGCGTGGGCGGGCGCTAGTGTCGCAGAACCTGTCTTACGCAATGCCACGACCGATTCACCGCCATGCACGGTAGTTTCGACACAGTCCCGAATGTCATCGTCTGACAGGACTGTCGTTACGGGCTTATTACGAATCAATGCGGTTGACACTATCGGCACCATGTCGCCCCCATGACTGCCCAGCGTCACGGCCTCGACATCAGTTACTGGCACACCCGCCTTTTGCGCCAGCGACCACCGGAAACGGCTGGAGTCCAATGTGCCCGCCATGCCCAGCACTCGGTGATGCGGAAAGCCGGTAGCCTCTAGAACGGTCATGGTCATTTCATCTAACGGGTTGGTGACAACGATCACGATTGAATTCGGTGCATGGGTGCGGATGGATTCGGAGATTGACTGAATAATTCGGCGATTGATCGTCATCAGGTCGGCACGACTCATGCCAGGGCTTCTCGGACGACCTGCCGTGATGACGACCACCTGAGCTTCGGCAATCAGACTGAAGTCGGTGCCGCCTTGAACGTGTGCACCACTGCGGGTAATTCCGGACGCGTGGTTAAGGTCTAACGCGGTCGCTTCGGCCACACCGGGCGCGACATCAATCAGGGTAACTTCGTTTGCGATGCCGCGATTCGCCACGAGATGTGCAATATTCAGGCCAACGCCACCGGCTCCGATCAGAGCAAGACGAGAAATCGTGCCGGGTGTTCTGCCCTGCCTGGGTTTGGGTGCAATCCACTTGGGACTCCTTCGATATAGGCTGCGCTGGAGGGTGATTGCGCCATCAGTCTGTGGGATGGCCGGTTTTACTAGCGGGCCATCGACGAGTGTGATGCGGGCGCTTTCGGCAGATTCTCGTGCCAGTTGGGTGACGATGTCACCTGGCAGAATTTCCAAAACCTGTCGACCGCGCTGACGGGCGTCAGCGATCTGTTCTGCGCCGATGACACGCGGGCTTCGGGTCATTGCGGCGCCGTTTCGATGCCCTCGACCAAATCGATGGCTGTGGTTGCCGCCTCCAGTGCGGTCTGTACCGAAGCCTCACTGCCCGACATGAAAAATCGGCCGTATCGACCCAGTGCTTGCACTTGTACGATGTCAATCTCCGCCGCTTTTTCTGCTTCATTGGCGGCGATCGAGATATAAGCCGCTGGTGCGCACTCAATGATACCAAGTGTTTGACCCGGCACCACCAGTGATCCGCTGGACCACTTGTTCAGAAGTTGAGCCTGATAAGGTTCGACCGAAGTGATGATCTGGGTTGATTCAACCTGAGGTTTAAGGCGTTGACTCATGGACATGCCCAGTTCGCTCAAAATGGCATCGCGTGCTGCGCTGACCTCCGAATTGTTCGGCGAGCGCAAAATGAAAAAGCCGAACTCGCGTTCCACGATTTGTGAAGTTGCCTCAACACTGGAAGCTTTGAGTGCTTTGTCCACGAGCCTGAAGACTTCGTTGCCTGGTGCCAGTTCGCCGATCAACACCGTGTCTCCGGCCAGTGGGATCGAACCTTGAACAGTGGCGCCGGTGTAGGCTGCAAATTTAGGTTGCAGCCTGTCGATCTGTATCAGTGCACGAATAGTAAGGTCTGGATTCATCGTATAGGTCCTAGAGATCGTAAATATCTCGCCATGGGCGCGATTCATAAGCGATGCGTTTGATGTTGATCAGATGCAGGGCGGTCACATTGTCCGAGACGATTGAGCCGGATGCTGTGCCAGTGCCCAGCATGAAGCTCGGTTCCAGATCGGTGGAAAATCCCATGCCTCCGGTAATGGCGGGTGTATTGACCAGCAATCGCCCCACCGGTAACTGACCAAACTGGGCCACGGTATCTGGATCGTCACAATAAGTCACCGCAGTATGTCCCCAGCCGCCCAACTCAACGACCTGCCGACACAGGTCGTAGCCGCTGGCGACATCACGTGCTTCGTACCAGGCAAGTACTGGATTAAGTTTCTCCATAGACAGCGGTATGTGGCGACCGATTTCGGTCTGTTCTGACAGCAGCACCCGCGTATTTGGGGGCAATGTGATATCGGCGAGTTGTGCAAGGCGATGGGCTGACTGACCAACGCTGCCAATGCGAATGGATAATTCCTCCGTAAATATCACGTCGGCCAGTCGTGCCGATTCTTCCACAGTACAGAAATACCCCCCTCTGGACTTGATCTCATAGCGCAACTGTTGAGCAATGCCCTGGTCAGCGATCACCGACTGTTCGGATACACAGGCAGTGCCGTAGTCAAAAGATTTAGACACCATAATCTGCTCAGCAATTTCATCGAGTTCATGGGCTTTGGAACTGTGAACATAGACAGGAACGTTACCGGGCCCCACCGCGAGCGTCGGTTTGCCGGATGAATAGGCGGCGCGCACCATAGCACTGCCGCCGGTTGCCATGACCACAGAAGTGCGTCGATGTCGCATCAGTTCAGCAGTGCCTTCCTGCGTCACGTGTGGTAGGCATTGAATCAGGCCGCGGGGTGCGCCCATCTGTTCAGCAGCTTGTGCCATGATGCGGATTGTTTCCAGCCCGCACTGTACCCCGCGAGGATGGGGCGCGCAGACGATGGCGTTGCCGGCTTTGATTGCGGACAATACTTTATAAATGATCGTCGAAGTTGGGTTGGTCACCGGAATGAGCGCGGCAACCACACCCATCGGTTCGCCCACAGCAACAATTTTTGTGACATCGTCCTGCCATAGAACGCCCAGCGTGCGCACATTGCGCAGCCAGTCCGCGACCGTCAGGCAGTTAAAGAGGTTTTTGAGCCGCTTGTCTTCGGCATTTCCGTAACCAGTTTCCTCTGCAGCCAACAACCCCAGACGTGCACATTCGGGCTCTATGGCCGATGACACGGTTTGAACCATCTCATCAATCAACGAGACATCAGTACCGCGAAATTTGCGAAAAGCTTCCCAGGCCAACTCAGCCGCGCGCCGGGCTTCGTAGATTGACAGTAAGTCAGCGTCCATTAAGTAGCCACCGTCATTGCGTCCAGCTGTGTTCGTATGCTATCTAAGTCTGTATCGACGAAGCCCATGTTATCGAGCCGGCGTCCGGCATGGAGCAGGTCACCGCCAATGCTCTGGTGGGCGAGTTCGATCATTGCGGACGTTGCCGGTACAGGCAATCCCGCCAACTGTGCTGCCGATTGCAGCGGCACCAGCGAGCCCATTGTCGCACAGCGGATCAGATGATCCGCCTGATTTGGCTGAGGTACTGGGCGGACCATCGTGCCAGTCATCGTACCGGCGAAACGATCCAGCCACTCGTCGGTCGAGGGCAGATTACGTACCCCCCAACGTGCAGCAACTGCACGTCGTTCATCCGCCAGTTTTGTCACGATGCGACTGTGCCGCTCACCGAGAAGAGTCCGGAAAACGCGTCGTTCGACCAGGGGTTCTGCGCCGGCAGGCAGCGGCGTTTGGCCGTCTTGTAGGGCCAGACCGCCCAGTGTCAAGCCCACGACTTCGACCAGGCCGCTGGCATCGCCAAAACCGGAATGAAGTACGCTGGCGACGGGCACCAGATCGGGTATCAGTGCGGCCATTGTGCGCAGGACACCCGTGTTTCCACTGGGCAACACCGCTGTGGTGACTGGTCCTGTTTCGGTCAGATAGAGCGTCCCGCCACGGTCATCGACCCAGAAAGGTAGAGACTGAAGCTCGATAATTGATATGGCAGCAGAATTACCGCCCACCCTGAGGTACCAAGCGGTTTCAACCGCCCCAAGAGTTCGGGCCGGCGCAATCACGACCACCTGACCGTCGTTCAGATGTCCACCCAACACCATGGCGTAGGTACGCTGCTTGAGAACCGGACCGGTGACAAAGATGGCATCGGCGCCGAGAACGGCGTCATCCAGGCTGGATGACAGCGTGATGGACGGTACCTCGGACTGATTTATCTGATACGTCCCGACCGGACCGCTGCCACGAATGGTAATTGCACCGCGTTGCCTGAGGGGGTCCAGATCCCGGGCATAGGCGGAGAACAGGGTGACGTCGCAGCCGGCAGCCAGACACAGACAAGCCAGCGTACACCCCTCTGCATTCGCGCCGAGTACGGTGATCCTGTTCAAAGGATGCTCATCGGCGGGTGTAACCGCGGGCGTCGTAGCGAAAGCCCCAACGACTTGCTGGATCTCTGTGGTACTCATAAAAGCGGTACGACCTGCCCCGCTCAGGATTGACCGGTTGGCAGGTCAGTCAGAGTCTTGAACGGGCGGTGCGAACTGCGTCGCTCAGCCCAGCGACGGCAGCAGGCCTTCGATTTCCGCGTCTGGCCTCGGGATTACATGGACAGCAACCAGTTCCCCCACCTTGTTGGCTGCAACGGCACCGGCATCGGTCGCAGCTTTGACTGCACCGACCTCGCCTCTGACCAGCACTGAAACCAGGCCGCCACCTGCCTTGACGTGGCCTATGATGGTGACATTTGCAGCCTTGACCATTGCGTCCGCTGCTTCTATTGCCGGGACAACGCCCCGGGTTTCAATCATCCCCAGGGCGACATGCCCCGGACCCAATTTTTCTGCCATGGTGTAGTCCTCGTTAGTCAGAATTTACCTGGTAAGTCAGTTGATTGTTTACAGTAATTGCGTCTACCAGCATAACAGCTGTTTCGTCAGTCGGAACGCCGCTGGTTTCTGATGATATTCGAGCTGCCGAACCCGACGCCAGTAAGACCATATCACCAACTCCGGCACCACAGGTATCAGTAATCACCTGGCTCGGGTTCAGTACGGCCCCACTGGCATCTACAATGTCCACAAGTAGCAGTTTTTGGCCCACCAGGCGGTCGTCTTTGATAGTACCGGTTACTGAACCGATGACTCGGGCGATTTTCATCAGAAATTTTCCAAGTACCGCTCAATTTCAACGGGCGTGACCTGGTTGGCGATGAACTCTATTTCCCGTTCCGACTGCTGAATCAGGATCTCGAGTAAATCCGCCCCCAGTACCTCGGCCATGAGACTAGATTCGCGGGCGAGTGCCACAGCCGTTGCAAGGTCAGTCGGTATGGGTTGATGTTCTTGTTCCTCATATGCGTTGCCTGTGGTTTCAGCCGTCGGTTCGAGCTCGTTCTCTATCCCAGCAAGACCGGCAGCGATTTCCAGCGCCAGTAAGAGATAGGGATTGCAATCTGCCGAACCGTCCCGTTTTTCTACCCGGACTGCGCTGTCGTTGCCCAGGATGACACGCAGTCCAACCGTTCGGTTATCGACCCCCCAAGCGTTGTTTATCGGGCAGAAAGAGTAGGGTTGGCGGCGGCGGTAGGCGTTCGGTGTTGTGGCAGACACCATGGACATTTCCACCATGTGTTTTTGCAGACCAGCCAGGTAGTGGCGTCCAAGCTTTGACAGTGCGCCATTGTCAGCCATCTGGTTTTTGCCGTCTCGCCACAATGAGTGATGAACGTGGAACCCATTACCGGACTCGGCGAAAAAGGGTTTGGACATGAACGTTGCATGGTACCCGTGCGTGTTTCCCAATTCTTTGACAAGCCCTCTGAACGTGACCACGCGGTCCGCAGCAGTCAGTGCTTCGTCGTATCGAATGTTGACTTCAACCTGACCAGCCGCGTATTCCGGGTTGGACTGCTCGATGGGTATACCGACTGCGGTCAAATGACGGCGAATCGGTCCCAACACATGTTCGAGCTCAGCTGCCCTGGGCAGACCATAAACCTGGATACCGCGATCTCTGGGTTTCAAAGTTTCTTTGTCCAGCAGGTAGAACTCAAGTTCAGTACCGATACGCACCTCATACTCCATGTCAGCAGCTTTTTGTAAAACTCTCACAAGCGCAGCCCGCGGGTCTATCGCGAGTGGTTGATGATCTGCGCCTACGACTTCGGCGAACGAATAGACGACGCCCTCTTCCCAGGGGATCGGGTGGACCTCACCAATGGGCATGACATACATGTCCGGGTAGCCAGTGTCCCAATTCGTATAGGGGGTGTCCCACACATCGCAGGTCATATCGATGGCAAAGGTGGCGTTCGACATCGCCATTCCGGACTCACAGATATTGGCCCAGTTTTCCGCCGGGATGCGTTTACCCCTTAACAACCCGTTCAAGTCACCCATTCCGAGCACCACGGTATGGACACCCTCTGGAAGCGGTTTATGTGCCTGGCCCATGTGCGTGAATCTCCAAGTTTGAGTCCCTAAGCTTACGCATTAAATTCAGATTTGCACGTGAGTACAACCAGACTAATTGTATACTGTATTCATCAATGCCGAGCAATGGTGAGTTGACAGTGCCCACGTCTACACATGCTGTGGTAGTTGGTGCGGGAATTGCTGGTGTAATGACCGCCCGCTACCTCCGACGACGAGGCTGCAGCGTGATGCTGGTCGATCGCTGGGAGCCCGGTCATTCGCGCGCATCATCTTCCGACTACAACCGGATTCTGCGCGCTATTCATGGCAGTGATGAGATGTACACCCGCTGGGTGCGTGAAGCGCGGCTGCGCTGGATGGAGCTGGAACAGGAGCTCAACACAGAACTCTACATCGAGTGCGGTGCGCTGATTCTGGCCGAAGAAGGTCACAGCACCTGGGAAGAGGTCACCATGCCCACGTTCGACAAACTGGGTGTTCCCTATGTGCGTGTCGGGCCTGATGAATTACCGGTACGATTTCCGCAGTTTGATTTTCGCAAAGTGGCTTTCGGGTTATGGGAGCCTGAAGCCGGTATGGTGCTAGCCCATCGTGCGGTTACTGAAACTTTTAAGCAGTTCCTGCGTGAAGGGGGTCAGTTTCGCAGGGGTCGCGTGATCACAGACGAAACCGAGACACCGATTTTGGATGGAAAACCGCTGCCCGCTGATCTGGTGGTTATGTGTTGTGGGTCGTGGCTTGCATACCTGTTTCGCCAGACCTTAGGTGCCATGCTGAAGGTGATCCGACAGGATATTGTTTACACGTCGACACCTGATGGTGATCGGTCATTTGACGCTGATCAGATGCCCTGTTTTGTGGATCATGGGTATGGGGCTTACGGAGTCCCGTCGGTCTACGGCTGGGGGGTTAAGGCTGCAATCGCCTGGCATGCCACAGATATTGATCTGGATGATGAGGATCGGGTGGTCGACCAGTCGGCTATTGCCCGGTCACGGCAGTACTGGGCTTACCGGTTTCCACGCCTTGCACATGAAATTGTGATCGACCAGAAAGCTTGTCATATCTCGATGACGCCGGACACGCACTTCATCATAGATTTCCACCCTCGGCACAGCAACGTGCTGATCGTCGGCGGGTGTTCAGGCCACCTGTTTAAACACGGCCCGATGCTTGGAGATTATGTTGCCGGGGTTGGTTTACAGGAGTGGGGAACAGCGCCGCGGTTCAAGATCGGCCCGCGGACTTCGATGCCGATGAGCGAATCGCCTTCGGGACGTTAGCCACATCGTTTCGGTACGTTTTCCTACCAGCTGTAGGGTCGGTCAATACCGGCGAGCTTGACGCCAGTGAAGGCTGATGCTTCCAGTGACATAGCTCTGAGGTCTTCCACTTCAAGGTTGTGGACATTGGATTTACCGCAGGCTTTAGCCAGCAGCGAGACTTCCATGGTCATCGCTGTCAGGAATCGCGCCACACGTTCGGATGCAGCTGGAACGTCCACGCGTTTTTCCAACTCAGGGTCCTGTGTTGCCACGCCAACTGGACATAGACCGGTATGGCAGTGGTGACATCGACCCGGTGCGGTGCCCAGCGCCGCATAGTCATCAAAGTAGCGGGGTGAATTACAGCCCAGGGCGACGAGACCGGCTGTACCGATCATTACCGCATCGGCGCCCAGTGCGAGGCATTTGGCAACGTCCGTGCCGGAACGGATGCCGCCGGCCGCGACCAGTGAGACTTCGTCAGTCTTGCCGCAGTCATCCAGTGCCTCACGCGCAGCGCGAATCGCAGAAATAAGCGGTATGCCGGTATGGTCGAGTAGCAGTTCTGGGGACGCCCCGGTGCCGCCTTCAGCACCATCGACGACGATGACGTCCACCCCGGCTTTGGCTGCGATGGCAACATCGTAACGTGGCCGGGTAGCGCCCATCTTGAGAAAAATCGGCACCTGGTAATTGGTTGCCTCGCGCAGTTCCTCGATTTTGACCTGCATGTCGTCGGCGCCTAGAAAATCCGGGTGGCGGACGGTGGACCGCTGATCAACACCTTCAGGCAGAGAACGCATCGCGGCCACTCTGTCTGAGACTTTCATCCCCAGCAGCACACCGCCGGTGCCGGGTTTGGCCCCCTGCCCCACGACCAGCTCAATCCCATCCGCCATGCGCAGATGCTCGAGGTCGAGCATGTAGCGCGACGGGGTCATTTGGTAGACCAGTGTGCTGGAGGCTTGTCGCTCTTCTTCCAGCATGCCCCCTTCGCCGGTGCACGTCATACTGCCAACTTTGGATGCGCCGTATCCCAGTGCAGCCTTCGCCGGCGCGGACAGCGCACCGAACGACATGGATGCAATGTAAATAGGAATGTCCAGTTCAATCGGTTTTTCAACCAGACCGGGACGATTGCCCAAAACGGTGCGCGTGTCACAGCTTTCCCGGTAACCCTCAAGCGGCAGGCGGGTCATGGTGGCCGGTACGAATGTCAGGTCATCGAACGTGGGCATCCGGTGGTTGAAGGTATTAAAGCCTCGGATTTGGTAACGGCCCAGGCGAGACAGTGCATGCACCTCGGAGATAGATTGGGGTGTCCAACGGACAGAACCACCTTTTTCATAAGACGAAGGGACACCGGCTGGCCGGTTAGCATCGGCGCCGTCTGTCATTGCGACAGCGTCTTCTGCGGGTGTCGCAAACGGATAGCTATAGGGTGTTTTCAGATCATCAGCCATGCGCTTGCATCTCGACTTTCAAAGTGCCATAGCCGCTGCGCCGATACGATTTTCTGCCAAGAGCGGCTGCCGTTATCCAGGCCCCTGCTGGCGAGCAGACCCTCGATTTGTTCAATTTCATCGTCAGTCGGTTGCGCGATTTTTGAATCCACACCCAAAGACGCAATGGGGCCTGCGATCCAGACTTCACCGCCCCAGAGGGAATCAGCACACGCCTCGTCGGCGCCACCCAGCGCGATGATGCGGCCGGCGTGTGCCATAAACCCCGACAGATAGCCGATCGTGCCTTCGACAATAATGTCGCCGCCTTTCATGGAGATACCACAGCGAGGGCCGGCATCCCCTTTGACGTGAATCAGACCACCGCGCATCGAGGCCCCGAGGCTCATACCGGCATAGCCGTTTATCGTGATTTCGCCGCTGGCCATGGCCTCTCCCGCGGCCCAGCCGGCGTTGTGCGATACCGTGATGTGGGCGCCGTTGTTGAGACCGCCACAGTAGTACCCGACACTGCCCTCGAAATGAACCTCTGCACCAGCAGGCAGGCCGATGCCTAGATTATGGCGGGAACGGGTATCAGTCACGGTGACGGGCTGGCCGGATTCGATTCCAGCCCGAATCGCCTGGTTGCACTCGCGTAGCGGTCGGTTGGCAACCCGAACTTCGTGTCCGTTCATGCTGCACGGTCCAGCGATGAGTGAGTCTGCCAGGTCTGCGTCAGGCTGGGACCGTCAAAGTTGACCACTTCGACTTCGTCAAGGTGAATTGTTCGTACAGCTTGCTCTTCGGTTGCGATCGAGAGTGTACCGTTGCTGTCTACCGCCACCAGCGGCTTAATGGCCCAACGATCTTTTGCGAATCCCAGCCGGTCGTGGTTGCTGTACAGAAAGGTGAAGCAGCCATCGATCTCCGTCAGCGAACGCTTCAATGCATCAGCCTGGGTCTCGCCTTGGCTCATACGGTCGGATATCCATACCGCCAGCAGCTCACTGTCGTTTTCAGTCATGAAACGGTAGCCTTTTCGTTCCAGTCGTGCCCGCCAGGTGTAGTAATCGGTAATCTGGCCGTTGTGAACAATGGCGACATCGGGAAAAGGTCGGGCCCAGAATGGATGGCTGGCAGTCGGTGACACATCCGATTCCGTCGCCATCCGAGCATGGCCCAGTCCGTGTGAACCAATGAAATCACGGATGTTGTGTTTTTCCGCGACCTCTGCGGCACCGCCGAGGTCCTTTACAATTTCCAGAGCCCGGCCGACAGACTGCACTTCAATTCGATCAGAATATTCGTCGATCTGATGCACCCAATCTGTGACAGACGTGGGCTCACGAATCTCCATGCGCACAGACACATGATCTGAATCAGCCTCGTCATGGGTTGGGTCGCTCAAAAAGTCGCTGCCGTGCTCACGCAGAAGGCCGAGAAAAAATTCAAGATCTGCCGACAGATTCTGTCGTCGGGCAGTTATCGCCCGCACAATATAACCGGTCTCAAGGGGTTTGCCGTAAAGCGCAAAGCCGGTTGAATCCGCACCACGGTGGCGCTGGGCGTGCATCAGCTTGACGAGGTCTGCGCCAACCCGACCGGGTTCAGCCAGAATTCTGCCTGCTATACCACACATTATGCTGCCCTCGCTGCTTTGTATACTGAATACACTGATTATAGGCCCTGCCTAATGTGGATCATAGAGATGCCGTCAAACAACGGGTACAGCCTGAACGCTGCCAGTCCGGCTCGTGCTCAGTGTCTTTCCTCATGAAGCCAACGAACATGGTTATGCAGGCCCTCGCGGATGTGTGCCACCATGGCGTTCACTGCCTCGTCTACGTTCCCCGTCTTAATTTGGTCAAGCAATAACAGGTGCTGTTCTCTTTTGCCTTGATTGTCTGGTATCGGGTAAGCCGCAAAGCTGCGGATAGAAATGCCCCTATTCCAGATGCTGTCAAACATGTCGAGCAGTATCCCATTACCGGTTTGGGCGACGATAGTTCGATGGATCTTTCGATTGGCGTGAAAGTGTTCTTCTTTGCGGATGGATTTCAATTCCATCTCAGATCTGACCGCTGCTTCAATGTTCTGTGCTTGTTCTTGGGAAAGCGCTCCGGCTAGGAGTTTGGCTGCGAATCCTTCGACGGCCTCTCGGGCGAGGTACAGATCTTTTATCTCCTGTTCGGTAATGTTGCGGATCTGAAAGCCGCCGCGTCCCGCAGCCTCCAGCACGCCTTCGCGTTCAAGCCGCAAAAAAGCCTCTCGGACCGGGGTACGGCTGACATCGATCTGACTGGCGATGGTTTCCTGAATCAGGCGCTCACCGGGCATTATCTCACCCGACAGAATCGCAGAGAGGATCTGTTCATAGACGTTATCAGCCAGTCGGGTTCGTTTTTGGGCAAGTCGAGTGAACATCGTGACGATTCTCGGTAGCGTGTCTCAGTATTTTAGATTGCGTTAGACTGACGAGATTATGGTGATCATGTCAGCCTCAGGCGGCGGCCGGTTTGAGAAGATCGGTTCCTACGTCCGGGCTAAACGTATTGGCCCGTTCGTCTTTGTAGCCGGCACAACAGCTATTGAACCCAGTGGCAAACTGCACGCCCCAGGAGATACCTATGCCCAGACGATTTACGCGTTTGAGCGGATCACCGATGCACTGGCTCGTGTCGGTGCTGAGATTAAGCATGTGGTGAGAACCCGGGCCTATCTCACCGACATGAAAGATGCCGGCGGCTTTGTTCGGGCACACGGGGAGATTTTTGCAGGCATCGAGCCCGTCAGTACCGCGATTGAAGCCGGATTGACCACGCCCGGCATGATGGTGGAAATTGAAGTAGATGCCATAATTCATGATGTGAATGGGCAGATAACGCTCGACGGTGCCTGAAGATAGTTTTAGCAATTCAACTGAATTGACAACGAATACGGTTGTGGGATACTTGTTCGGTCTGTATTCAGTATACATCGACTAAAAGTGCAGCTATTCGTTACGAATCTGCAGGAGGATTAAAATGAAAATTCAACGATTTATTATGACTTGGGTGGCGAGTCTATTGATGGCCGCGGGTATGCTCACAGGTCTGTCCGCACAGGCTGCAAAAGACCCAGTCATCATCGGCTACATCGGTTCATTCGATACCGATACGGGTAAAAGCACGATCCGCGGTGCAGAAATTGCCATCGAGGAACTCAACGCCGCCGGTGGGGTCCTGGGCGGCCGACCGATCAAGCTGGTCAAAGCCGATACCCGCGAGGACGTGATCGAGGGCATCAAGGCCTACGAGTACCTGGCCGAGACGGAGAAGGTTGAATTCATCATCTCCGGCAGTATTGATGATGTGTCCCTGGGCTGGCTCCCGCGCATGGCCGAGTACCGAATCCCCACGCTGGATACGTGGACGTCGTACGTCGGCATCATCGACATGGTGGTCAATGAATACGACAAGTACAAGATGTACTTCATGAATGTCGCCAACGATTTCGCGTTGGCAACGCTGTACGTTGACTTTGGTAAAGACATCCTGGCTGACAAGATGGGGTGGAAGACCACCGTCGTGATGCAGGAAGACACGGCATTTGGCGGTGGTGTGTTTGAGTTGGTTGATCAGATGCTGGCCCCTGAAGCTGGGATCAAGATTATTGATCACATCGTCTATGACACCAACACGGTCGATTTTTCGCCGATTTTCAACAAAGCGGTAAAGTCGAAACCTGATTTCATCTACCTGATCTCTTCGGTCAGAAGTCAGGTACCCTCGTCGCAGTACGTCAAGCTGCAGGTGCCAGTGCCGATGACCGGCATCAACGTCGCGGCCTTTGGCAAGGACTTCTGGAACGACACCGGCCAGATGGGCGGCGGCACGTCTACCCTGAGCCCAATTCCGTCGGTGGGTTTTGCTATGGACGACCGGACCCAGGCATTCGTGGACAAGTATGAAGCCAAGTACGGTAACAGTCGTCCGATCTTTCCCCACTTCAACGGGTTCAATGCCTATTACGGGATCTACAACGCGTTCAATGCCGCAGAACGTGCCGGGGGTTTCGCGCCGCTTGACGCGTGGGTCACCGAGATGGAAAATGAAGACCTGAAGATCTACAAGGACGGCAAGTTGTGGCTGCGTTACGCTTTCTGGAAGCCCGGTGAGATTGAACCGAGAACCCAGCGGGAATACACCCACAACATCAAGTTCGATATCACCCAGCCGCTGGATGACGGTGCGCCGTCCATGGTCGTCATACAGTGGTACGAAGACGGAACGACAGCAGTTGTCTATCCCGAAAAATACAAGACGGGCGAATTTACTGTGCCGTCCTGGATTAAGCAGTGAAAGCAGAATGCTGAGATGATAACGGCAGGGGCCTTCGCGGGCCCCTGCTTTTTTGGGCACAAGGGAACTGACGGTTGACCTCTGGTTGTCACGTCGGGCCGGTGGCCGGGAGTGTTCAAGACAATGGGCCAGATCATTATCCAGGGCTTTCTGCTGAGCGGTCTTTATGCACTGATCGCGGTCGGCTTCACAATGATATTCAGCGTGGGCCGGGTGCTGAACCTCGCCTATGGGGTGTACATCATGCTTGGCGGCTACGTGTATTTTGTCGCTGTCCAGATGTATTCGCTGCCCAAGGTGCCGAGTTTCCTTTTTGCGGCGCTCGCAGGCGTGATTTTCGGTGTGCTCACCTACCAGCTGCTGGTCAAGCGCCTGCAAGGCGACGCCATTGCAGTAGAGATTTCAACGCTGATCCTGGCCGTGGTAATGCAGGCCGCCATTATCGTGGTCTTCTCTCCAGCACCCAGAAGCATGTGGCCGTTGGTGCCTGGTGTGATCTATGTCTACGATGTTGCGGTGCAGAAGAACATCCTGCTGGCGACAGTCGTCAGCTGGGTGGTGCTCGGCGGACTGATGGTCTTCGTCCATAAAACACATATTGGCCGGGCAATCCGGGCGGTGTCCATGGACCCCAAGGGTGCCTTGATTTCTGGAATTGATCCCCAGCGGATCAACCTGATCACCTGGGGACTGTCGGGCGCGTTGGGTGCGATCGCCGGCGTGTTCTTCGCGACCTATACGCAGCTGGATCCCGGTATGTGGGTGTTTCCTCTGATCACTGCGGTGGCTGTCGTCATTGTCGGGGGTATAGGGAGCATTGTTGGCAGTCTGATTGCCGCCCATATCATCGGCTTCATGGAGACGATCACCACCACGCTGATTGCGGCAGAACTGCGGGGTGTATTCACCATGTTGCTGATCATCGTGGTCCTGGCGGTTGCGCCTAAAGGCCTATTCGGCAAAGCAGAGCTCTGATCGCCCGGCATGTGGCTTCTAGGCCAGCTTCGGTGGTGGTTGTTGTTCGCGCTGGGGATGAGCTTATTGCCGCTGTTCATCTCCCCGGGGACCCTGCGCATTTTCATATTTGCGAATTTCCTCGCCATGTTTGCCATGAGCTGGGACATTCTGTCGGGCCGGACGGGCTATATCAGCTTCGGCCATCCTTTTCTGATTGGCATCGCCGGCTACACCACGGCGATGTTGACCTACCACCTGAACTGGCCGCTCTATATCACGATTCCGACGGCAGTGGTGACGACCATGATCGGGGGTACCCTATTCTTTCTGCCGGCCTTGAGGATCCGGGGGACTTACTTCGCGCTGGTGACACTCGCGTTCATGGAGTTGATGTATCACTCCATGCAGGTAGTTCAGCCCAAGCTGACCGGGGGAACCCGGGGTTTGTCCGGCCTGCCGACGCTGGTCTCAGGCGCCGTGCCCAACTACTACCTGTCGTTTCTGGTCATGTTCGCCATCGGTGTGGGCTTGTGGTTGTTGATCAGGACCCGGCTGGGGATTGCGCTGAGCGCGATCAGGATGGACGAGGATGCGGTCAGGAGCTCAGGATTGAATACCACGCGCCTGAAACTGTTTGCCTTCATGGTCAGCGCGATGGTGGCTGGCATTGCCGGGGCGCTGTATACCCACTACCTCGGCTCGATCGCACCGCGTGGCATTTTTGAGATCAATTTCCTGTTCACGATCCTGGTGGCTGCCCTGCTGGGTGGGGCCGGGACGATCATCGGTCCGATCATCGGCGCGTATTTCCTGACGTTTTTACTCGAATTGCTGCGCCCCTATATTCCCGGCGCAGGTCGCTACCTGATCTACGGCGTGATCGCCCTGGTCTTGTACTATTACGTGCCCAAAGGGTTATACAGTCTCTTCGAAAGGTTGCGAGAACGATTTTTCAGACCACGCCCGGATCCTCAAAGTGACTGATCTGCTCGAGGTTCGGGACCTGACCAGGACCTTCGGTGGCCTGCGCGCGGTGAACGGGCTGAGTTTTCACGTCGGCGAAGGCGAGACTGTCGGCCTGATCGGACCCAACGGTGCCGGCAAGACGACCGTGTTCAACCTGATCATGAACGAGCTCCGACCGGATTCCGGTGAGATCTTTTTCAAAGGGGAAGCGATCTCGCGTTACCCCACTCACGAGCGTGTGAAGCTCGGCATTGCCCGGACGTACCAGGTGCCGCGGCCGTTCGCGGAGATGACGGTAGGCGAAAACATCCGGGTCGGTATGCTGCCCGACAACCTCTGGAAGATGGTGACTGAGGAAGCAGAAGAGGCACTGGAGACAGAAATCGGCAGAAGTGTGGGATTTAACAATCACCAGATAGCACAGCGACCCAGCGAACTCGCGATGGGGGATCTCAGAAGGCTGGAACTGGCCCGTACGCTGGCTGTCCAGCCGTCGTTGCTGCTGCTGGACGAAGTGTTCGCGGGCCTGACGCTTGGCGAAATCGACCAGATCTCAGAACTGCTGGTCGAGCGAAAGAAGCATGGCTTGACCTATGTGATGGTCAGTCACGATCTGAGATCAATGGCACCGCTGGTGGATCGGGTAATCGCTATATCTTTTGGCGAGATCATCACTGAAGGTACCTTTAACGAGGTGGTTAATAATAAAACAGTTCAGGAGGCTTATCTGGGACAGTGATACCTGGTCCAGGATAAGCGCACTCCACAGTATTAGCATGGCATTACTGGAAATTAGTGATCTGGAGGTGTTCTACGGCAAGGCCCGTTCCATCAGCGGCGTCTCTCTCAGCGTAAACGAGGGCCAGATCGTGGGTATCATTGGCCCCAATGGCGCGGGCAAATCCACTCTGCTCGATACCATACTCGGCCTGACTGACCACAAGGGCTCAATATGGTTCGATAATGCTGATCTTGGCAGGTTATCGACTGCTCAGATCGTCAAGCTGGGTATCGGCTATGCGCCCGAACGTCGGAACCTGTTCCCATTCATGAACGTCCGCGAAAATCTGCTCACGGGCGCATATGTCGCCCGAGACCAGCTGAAAGCCAACCTGCAGCGGGTGTTTGAACTGTTTCCTAGACTAGAGGAACGCCAGAACCAGGAGGCGGCAACACAGAGTGGCGGTGAGCAGCAGATGCTGTCTTTAGGGAGGGCCCTGATGGCCAACCCCAAATTGTTGCTGGTAGACGAGCCCACTATTGGCCTGGCACCCCGTGTCTGCAAAGACATCGCCACAGTGTTGCAAAACCTCAACCAACAAGCAGGGTTGACCATCGTGATCACGGAACAGAACGTCAATTTCGCGATGAGCCTGGCCGAGGAGATTCATCTGTTAGAAACTGGCCGGGTTCGAATGACCGGTACCGCGGACGAACTGCGCAACGAGCAGTACATCAAAGAGACTTACTTCGGGATTTGAATCTTTGAGATCTGTTACTGCCAGCCAGGCGGATAACCGATTCTTATTCCGCGAAAACCTTTCGGTCACGGGTTCTGACCGGCACCAAAAAAAGCGGCTGCCGAAGCAGCCGCCATGAACTTTGGGTTATTAACTGATTAACCGAACCACCAGCGCTCGGCATTCTTGTTGCCATCGAACTCCCAGTTTGACGCGATATTTTCAGGACGCTTGACCTTGTCGGAACTGGCATGGCCATAGGCAGAGAATATCGGAATAATGACGCTGCAGTTGTCGTGCACAACGCGCTGCATCTCGACATACATTTCGCGGCGCTTGGCATCATCAAGCTCTGCTCTTGCCTGCGGCAGTAACTCCTCAAAACGTGGATTATTGAAGAAGGTTTCAGACCAGCCTGTGTCGATTGCATTTTTAGAGTACACCTGGCTGAACATCCAGTCTTCTGTCGGGCGGCCGCCCCAGTACGACGCGACCCAGGGATCGACCAACCAGACATTAGACCAGTAACCGTCTTCAGGTTTGCGTACCACCTCGATGTTGATACCCGCCGGACGGGCTGTTTCCTGGAACAACACGCAGGCGTCATCCGAGTTCTGAAAGGCCGTGTCCGCTACCGAGATTTTCAGATCAAGCGAGGATCGCCCGGCCTCTTTCATGTAGTACTTGGCCTTGTCGAGATCATATTCCCGCTGGGGGATCTCCTCATTGGTCGCCCGGTAACGATTGGCCGGCCCAATAGGGATGTCGTTACCCAGTGAAGCATAGCCAAACCAGATCTTTTCCAGCCATTCCTGGCGATTAATCGCGTGCTTGAGCGCCATGACTACGTTGTTGTCGTTGAAGGGCGACACATTGTTGAGCATGGGCAGAGTGCAGTGCTGATTGCCGTTGGTGTAGAACACCTCGATCCCCGGTCGTTTCGCCAGGCGACCTGCAGTCGCCGCCGCGGGGGACGTGATTACGTCGAGCTCATCGGACATCAGCCCGTTTTCTCGTGCGCCGGTATCAGAGATGAACAGCGTCTCAACCGAATCGAAGTGGGCCCGCCCGGCTTTCCAATAGTTGGGATTGCGAACAGTCAGCGTACGCACACCGGGATCGAATGACTCCAGTTTGTAGCCGCCGGTTCCAAGGCCGGACTGCGTATCTATGGTCCCGTCGTCGTTGGCAGGACAGATTCCGAGGTGATAATCCGACATCAGATACGGAAAGTCTGCGTTGGGGCCTTCCAGCACCATCGTAACCTGATGGTCGCCGTCTGCCGTAATATCGGTGATCTGCGAGACAATGCCTTTGGCCGCTGATTTGGTCTTCTCTCCCAGGTGATGCTGGATCGATGCGACTACGTCGCTGGCTTTGAGTGATCGGCCATTATGAAACTCGACACCTTGACGCAGTTTGAAGGCCCAGGTTTGGCCATCCGAAGAGTCCCATGACTCTGCGAGCTCAGGAACAAGCTGGTTGTTCTCATCGATTTCGGTGAGGTTGTTGCGCAGCTGCCCCATGCCGACATTGATCATGTAGGAGTCCAAATATGTTGCCGGGTCCAAGCTGTCGCTGGACGCGCCACCGGTCAATGCCTGTCGAAGCATACCGCCTTTATTGGGCGTTGCCGCCAATACGGCGCTCGACAGCGATGTGGCGGTCGGCAGAGCAACGCCCAGTGCGATCGCGCTGCGAATGAAATCCCGTCGTGTGATTCGGCCTTGCGAAAGCCGTTCCTTAAGATGGTTAATATCTTTCATAAAGTTCCTTCCTCCTAGAAGAATCAATTTCTGTGAGCGTGCCGTTAGGCTGTGCTCAAGAATTACTTAGACTACGCCACTGTATATACAGGGGCGCATCTTCACCCTTTCATTCAGTCTCGTCAAATTCCGACATAAACCGAGGGGAAAGCATAAGTTATTGGCTCATTGCGATCAACGGCAATAGCCATTTGTTGAGAAAGAGTGCTGCTGACCCTAAGACGATGAATTGGCCGCTAATGAGGCCGAGCGCCGTGCAAAGAATGAGTGCTCGTAGATCATGAGCAGAGCTGGCACCAGGAATAAAACCAGCAGCGTTGCGAAAGCCAGACCAAAGGCAATGGAGGTCGCCATCGGGATCAGGAACTGAGCCTGAAGCGAAGTCTCAAACAGCAGCGGGGTCAACCCAGCGATGGTCGTCAGCGAAGTCAATAACACCGCCCGCAGGCGCTGGCAGGCGGCTTCGACCACCGCCTGTTCGGGATCAAGACCGTCAGCTCGAATCTGTTTGTAAAATACCACCAAGATGATTGAGTTGTTGACCACTATACCGGCCAGGCCGAAAAACCCGAACATCGAAAGAATGGTCAGATCGATATTCATCAGTGTATGGCCCCAGATCGCACCCACCAGGCCAAACGGAATAATCGCCATGACCAGCAGCGGCCAGCCATAGGATCCGAAGACCCACGCCAGAACGAGATAGATCAGGACCAACGCTAGAATTGCGCCGCGCTTCATGTCGCTCAGCGTTTCCCGCTGGTCCGCTTGCCGACCTTCAAACGAAAACCTGACGCTGTGGCGTTGTTCGAGTCCGGGTAGAGTGTTCTGCTTTAGGTTGGCGATGATCCGGTTATCGTTGTTGACCGCATCATCGACGTCACCGGTCACGGTTATGGCGAGGTTGCCTTCGACATGCCGGATAGAATCAAAGCCACGTCTGGTCTGAAGCGTAACAATGTTGGCAAATGGGACTGTTCCGCCACCAGGCAGCATGACCTCAAATTCGTTGAGGCTGTCTAGCCGATTTCTTTCATCGTCAGGCAAGACCACACGAACCTCGACTTCATCGTTGTTATCAGCCATGACCTGTACCAGGTAGCCTTCGTAACCAGCCCGAAGCTGCCGGCCCAGATTTTCGACCGACAGGCCCAGTGCTTCGCCAGTCGGGGTCAGCCGGAGTATGATCTGTTCGCGGCCATACGGCATATCGTCTTCAACACCCGACACACCCGGGATATCAATCAATACATTCTTCAGTGCTAACGCTGCTGATTTGACCGCTACCAGGCTCGGCCCCGTGATCTGAACCTCTATGTCCTGTCCCGGTGGACCGGCAGTCGGTTCCTTGATTGACAGGTTTTCAAGTCCGGGAGCGTCAGGGATTCGGGCTCGCCATTCTTCGATGAAGGTTCTATTGCGGACTGCGCGGGCATCCGGTTTAACCAGCTCAACCAGTACAGAACCGATATTTTCGCTTCTGCGCCGTTCCCAATCCCCGCTTTCGCCCAGACCCAGTCGTGAAATCGCCGTTACCACCAGGCCACCTCCGAAATGATCATTCGTGTCCCACAAGGCTTGTTCTACCTTGTCAAGATGGTCGGCGACATGTTTCTTTGGCGTGCCCGCGACGAAATCAACGTTGGCAAAAAAGATCGGCCCCTCGGCAACCGGGAAAAAATTGAACGCGATACGGCCACCGGCGATCCAGCCGATACTGACGATGAAAATCGCAGCTGCCAGCGCTACCGTCAACCAGCGATAGCGAACGCCCGCGACGATCGTGGGGCGAAAACGGGTTTCTCTGAAACGGACAAATCCGTCGTTGAGTTTTTTTCTCAGCCGGCGCGGACGATAGCTCCCGACGCGAGCAAAAGTGCCCCGAAGATGACCGGGTAAAACAAGGAACGCTTCAATTAAGGAGGCCAAGATAACGCAGATCACCACCACCGGCAGCGTTCGCAGGATGATGCCGATAATGCCACCTACCAGAAGTAGCGGCATAAATGCAGCAATCGTTGTCAGCGACGATGCGAGTACCGGTGCCAGCATTCTTTGAGCACCTTTTTGTACCGATGTTAAAGGGCTGTCGCCGCGTTCAAAATGCGTCACAGCATCTTCCCCGACAACAATAGCATCATCTACAATGATGCCGAGCGTCATGATCAGGCCAAACAGACTGATCATGTTGATCGACCCACCGTAAACATAAAGCGCACCCAGCGCTGCCATGAAAGAGGTTGGAATTCCGACTGTGATCCAACTGGCTGCCGGCACGTTCAGGAATAGGTAAAGTATCAGTATGACCAGGACCAGACCGGTGGCGCCGTTCTTGAGCAGCAGATTGATCCGGTCCTTAATGTAGCTCCAGCGTTCATCGTAGACATTGAGTTCAAACCCGGTCGGCAGCAAGGGCCGGGTTTGCTCGACCCATTCACGCATGATTCGAGCTGATTTCAAACTGTCTGCATCCTTGGAACGCGACAGCCTCATTTCTACGGCTGGCCGGCCACGATAGGTGACCGTTGTCTGGGCGTTCTGTGGTCGCCGCTGGATATCAGCGATGTCGCCCAGCGTCAGCAGACGACCGTCCTCAGCTGCGATAACAGGGAGGTCTGCAAAGGCGAGTTCACCCCGACGTTGATCCTTGAAGCGAAGCTGCCTAGCTGACTCACCACGGCCGATTACGCCCACCGGCAGATCTCGTGACGCCGCACCGATGCGTCTGCCAATATCCTCCAGCGATATCCCTAATTCGCGCAGCGTTTCTGAGGGTATCTGGATTGCGATTTCCTCTTCTGGTAAGCCGAAAATCCGGATATTCGAGATGCCCCGTTCAAGCAGTTCGCGTTCAAAACGGCGGACGATGCTGCGTAGACCGCGCGGATCGTCGGGTCCTGCGATGAGCACGCTCGCAATGGGTTCGTAATTGATAATGCGACCGATTTCCGGTGTTTCAGCAGTCGCTGGCAGATTGCGTACCAGGTCAACCTGCTCTTTGACCTGGTCGACGGCAAAACCCATGTCAGTGCCTTCTTTGAATTCAAGGGTAACCAGTGACAGTCCGTCTACAGATCGAGACCGCAGTTCCTTGGCGCGATCAACCCCTCGCAGCTGCTGTTCAAGCGGTTCGGTAATGAGTTTCTCGATATCTTCTGCGCTCGCGCCGACCCAGACGACTTTGACGGAAACAAAGTCGATATCAAAATTAGGAAAGAACTGGACGTTTAGTTTTGAAAGCCCCCAGATACCAGCGATGATCATCATCGTCATCATCAGGTTGGCAGCAACCGGATGACCCGCCAGCAGACCGAGCAGGTTATTTCTCGGTTCCAACGACATGTCAGTCAGTCAGGGTCAGGATGTCGACTTTCAGACCCTCGACAGCGTTCGGTAACTGATTGGCCAATACCTTGTCGCCATCGGAGAGGTCTTCGCTGCGGAAAAGGACCCAGCTGCCCCACTGTCCATTACGATAATCACCGACCCGCTCAACGTGAACCATCGACAGCCGGTTGTCCTGAATGCGGTAAACGTTATTGGCACCGTAGACGGCCGTCGCCGGTAGGGCAAAGACATTGGCTTCTTCTGGAAGGTCGACGAATACCGATACCGTACGACCAAGTTCAATCAGGTGTTTTTCACCAATGATGTTGAAAAAGGCGTCCACTCCCCCCTGACCCCTCTCGATTTTGCCGGCCAACCGGTCAAGTTCAAGTGCGATCGGGTTGCCGTCAAGTTCTGTTGTCGCAGTGACGGTACTGCCGTGGTTTAGGGCCTGTCGAAGGGTGGGCAGGAACCGATTAGGAATCTGGGTGCGCAGTTCAACGAAATTCGTGTCAAATAAATCGATCAGGCGATCACCGGGACGTACACGGTCTCCGGGGGAGACGTGTACCGCAGTAATGCGCCCATCAAACGGCGCGGTCAGCTCGGAACGCTGCAGGTCTCGACGAACTTGATCTCGCACGGCTTTGCTCCTGTTCAGCCGTGCATCGAGCTGGGCCAGTCGAGGGGTGTGGTCGCTGACGGCTCGCTGACGATTGGCCAGGGCGAGAGCCTGGAGGCGTAAGGCGCGCTGCGCCTCATCAACCCTGGCTTGAGTGCCAGCCTGGGTCTGAGCAAGGCGTTCGGCTCTTTTCAGGGTACGCTCCGCAAGGTTGTAAAGCGCACGCTCATGTTTCAGTGCTGTGATGTCTGATCCATGCCGGTTTTTTTCACTTTCGATCTGTGCCTTGATGTCTGCGACTTCGGCATTTCGCTGGCGCAGCAATAGCTGGAGGTCATGGTCGTCCAGACGCAGCAATAGTGCTCCTTTTTTCACCACTTGTCCCGACAGAGCAGTCAGTTCCTTGACGTCTGCGGGCACCGCTGAGCGCAGTCGAGTTTCCCGGGGGGATTCGACCCGACCGTAGAGACGAAGCGTAGGCGACAAGCCTTTGTATTCGACAATGACAGCAGCGACTGACCAAACCCGCGCACTGGGTTCGAGCGGTTGATCAACCGGCGCGCTCGATTTGAGCAGCGCAAACCCCGCGACACCCAATGCCACGACAATAATTGGCAGAAGAATTCTAGGGATTGTTTTCATCAAGAAGACAACTGACGACCGCGGCATAACATTGCCGATTCAGCATTGTAAGGGCGAGGTGACTCAAAAGCGACCGCTGCGGTGATCTGATTATTCAGGACTGCCCGGACGGTATTAATTCTTGGTTGCGACTGAAAAACTGGCTTGACCCAGCGCCGGTCGGTCAGCATCGTATCGCTGCATGAAGGACTGCAGCTGACCCCTAGCGGACAGTTCGGCGACCTGAGTCAGGGCGGTTTGGAGTTCGTGATCGCTGGCCAGGGCCCAGATCGAATCGCCTTTTCGCCATGCGTAATCCAGTACGGCTTCAGCATCAAAGTAACTTTCACCTGGCTTCCACGCGGTGGACCCGGTCGACCAGCGCTGACGCATAAAGTGCGGTACCGCAATCGGCATCCAGTAGAATCTGTAATTCCGGTTTTGTGGACCCGGAAGATAGAGCGGCCGTGATTATATTCAGACCCACCGGCACGCGGGTATGGTCGTAGACGGCACTGGCCTGGGTATAATTTTCGTAACTGCTCATCGAGTCTGGAAGGTACCAACAGCGGCACAGCATGCTCGCGGTACAGTAGATGAGTTTATCGTGCTTTAGCGGGCGAGAGAGGTGGGTGAGGCGAAAATGTGTGGACGGTTCGAGCGCCACAGTGCGCTGTCAGAGTTTTCAAAGATCGTGGCGGGCCTGGTGGCCGAGGGTATTGACCCGTTGCCACCAAGCTACAACATCGCTCCCTCCCAGGCTGCACTGGTGGTACGACACCAGACTGGTGCACACAGGGTTGACTTGCTCACCTGGGGATTGGTGCCGGGCTGGATGAAGGAACCCGGGAAAATACGTCCCATTAATGCCCGCGCCGAGACCATCCACCAGAAACCGATGTTTCGAGATGCATTCAGACACCAACGATGTCTGGTTCTGTGTGATGGTTACTACGAATGGAAAAAGCTCGCCAATGGCCGGAAACAGCCTTACCATCTGGGCAGAACAGACGGATCGCCTTTCGTCATGGCCGGTCTGTGGTCAGATAATGCGCATGCTGCGTCCGAGGGTATCCAGACATTCTGCGTAATCACAACGCCGGCCAGTGGTGAGGCGGCCACCATTCATCACCGGATGCCGGTCATACTCCCGCGCGCGGCCCAGACACAGTGGTTGGATCCGTCAGTCTCGAAGACCGAACAGGTGCAAGAACTGCTGTTGAACGGTGACGTTGACCTGTCGGTCTATCCAGTCAGCACTTTCGTAAACAGCCCGGCCAACAATTCAGCCAAGTGCGCCATCCGGTTGGCTGAGTCAGCGACTGGTGCCAACTGATTCTCCATAGACTGTCCATCAGGTGGCGTAAATAACAAGTCTTTAATATCATGTAAACCTTTTGGTATGTATAATCTTCACTTATATATAGAATCCCACCGTCTGTAGTGGCCTGGACCTAATTAGGTGCGTTTAGCTCAAAAATTCCTCAGTCGAGCATTAGCGACGGGCTCGGCACGGCGTAGCGGTGTTTTAGGCTGGTGGTCCTGTGGTTGCTGTTCGCTCAACCACTGAACACGATATACCGACAATCTTCAGTAAAACGCTTTGAAGCCGACAGATACGTCTGACCCTCGGTACTACCACAAAGTGGTCGACTGCCAGTGGGGTTGTCCTGCCCATACGGATGTCCCCGAATACATCCGAATGATTGCGCAGGGGCGCTATACGGATGCTTATCTTCTCAATCGCCGTTCAAATGTTTTTCCAGCGATTCTGGGCCGAGTCTGTGACAGGCCCTGCGAGCCGGCGTGTCGCCGTCGTCGCGTCGAAGAAGAGCCTGTTGCCATCTGCAGGTTGAAACGGGTCGCTGCAGATTTGGCCGACGATATAAGACCGTACTTACCGGCTGTACCCGCAAAAAAGAACGGAAAGCGTATTGCCTGTATTGGTGCCGGTTGTGCATCGTTAACGGTAGCCAACGATTTGTTGCCGCTCGGCTATGAGATCGTGATGTTTGAGCAGTTCGATCAAGCCGGTGGGCTGATGCGGACCAATATCCCCGCATTCCGATTGCCGGGACCGGTACTGGATGATGAAATCGCAATGATAGTTGAACTGGGCGTGGATCTTCGGCTGGGTCACCGGATCGACAGCATGGCCGATTTGCTGGGAGAAAACTTTGATGCCGTGTTTGTCGGTACCGGCGCGCCGCGGGGAAAAGAACTTGATCTGCCCGGTCGACGGGAAACCGATCGAATCCACATCGGTATTGACTGGCTTGAGTCGGTCGCCTTTGAGCACACCGACCGTATCGGCGAGCGGGTGCTCATCATCGGCGTAGGAAACACAGCGATGGACTGTTGCCGCACTGCACTAAGACTGGGGGGCAAGACGGTCAAGGTGATGGCGCGCAAACCGCGCGGTTATTTCAAGGCTTCGGCGTGGGAACTGGAGGACGCCGAAGAGGAAAGGGTTGAAATTATCGTCAACCATTCACCAAAATCATTTGTTGTCGACGAGGGTCAGCTGAAAGGAATGATATTTGACCATCTTGAATATCAGGTCGATGCAGACGGCAATCTCCAGTCAACCGTCATCGATGAGATATTTCTTGCCTGTGACGATGTGATTCTTGCCATTGGCCAGGAAAATGCTTTCCCCTGGATCGAACGTGATCTCGGCATCGAGTTTGACGAGTGGGATGTACCGAAGATCGAGAAAGTGACATTCGAATCGACCCGCCAAGGCATATTTTTTGGGGGTGACTCAGCTTTTGGGCCGGAAAACATCATCTGGGCTGTTGAACACGGGCATCAGGCGGCGATATCGATTCACAAGCACTGCTGGAGTGAACCGCTGGACAAGCGCTTGCCCCATGGCATGAACCTGCTGAGCACCAAAATGAGCATCCACGAGTGGAGTTTCAGCAATGATTATGACCCTTCGGATCGCCGCCGGATGCGGCACGTCGAACTCAAGCAGCGATTTGATGAACTCAACATAGAAGTGGAGCTTGGGTTTTCAGCAGAACAGTTTGTGACAGAAGTCGAGCGCTGTCTGAACTGTGACATCCAGACAGTGTTTACGGCTAAGCTTTGTATCGAATGTGATGCCTGTATCGATGTCTGTCCAGTCCGTTGTTTGACCATCACTGACAACGGCGACAGAACCGATCTGGTTCAGCGCCTGAGCGCCCCGGTCACAAACTCCGACGCACCGTTTTATGTATCGGATTCACTGCCGCAGACGAGCCGGGTCATGGTCAAGGACGAAAATCTGTGTGTTCACTGTGCCTTGTGTGCAGAACGCTGCCCCACCGGTGCCTGGGACATGTATAAATCCGACTTGTTGATTCCTTACGCGATCGATGAAGAGGTTGCAGGATGCAATCGAAAGACCGGATAAACGATTTCGTCGTTAAAATCGCTACGGTGAATGGTACGGGTTCATCCAGTGCCAACACACTGCTGATGAAAGCGATTTTTCGCATGGGTATTCCAGTTGTCGGTAAGAACTATTTTCCTTCGAACATCCAGGGCCTGCCCACCTGGTATGAGATCCGGGTGACAGGAGAGGGTTATCTGGCTCGGTCCGGCAAAGTCGACATCATGGTTGCGATGAACGCGCAGACGTATGCGGAAGACCTGGCGTCTGTGGTCACCAATGGGGTGTTGATCTATGATGCCAGCTGGCCGAGGGCAGAGCTCCAAGATCGATCGGATATCACTGTTTTTCCAATACCACTGTCGAAAATGTGCAACGAGTCGTTCACCGGCGCTCGTGCACGTATCTTGATGAAGAACATCGCCTATGTCGGTGCTATTGCAGCGCTGATAGAAATAGATCGGGATGTCGTGCGTCAGCTGTTGGGTGAAACATTTACCGACAAACCCGATCTAGTCGAGTCGAATATGCAGGCATTCGAGCTGGGTTATGACTACGCACAGACAGAATTTAACTGCCCGCTGGAGAGCCGGCTGGTTCCAATGGATGCTATGTCCAATCACATCATGATTGATGGAAACACAGCGGCGGCTTTGGGGTGTGTATACGCTGGCGCTACGGTTGGCAGCTGGTACCCAATCACGCCTTCGACATCGTTGTTTGATGCGTTCGGTAACTTTTGCAGACAGCTGCGACAGAATCCGGAAACCGGCGAACAGAATTTCTGCATTATCCAGGCTGAGGACGAACTGGCTGCGATTGGTATGGCGCTGGGGGCTGCCTGGAACGGCGCGCGCGCATTTACGGCAACGAGCGGACCTGGTGTGTCGCTAATGTCGGAATTCCTGGGTTTGGCTTATTACACGGAAATACCGCTGGTCCTATTCGACGTTCAACGGGCAGGCCCCTCGACGGGAATGCCGACGAGAACCCAACAAAGTGATATTCTCGCTGCCGCTTTTGCATCCCACGGCGACACGCGGCATGTTCTGCTTTTCCCTGCCGATCCGGAAGAATGTTTCCGGATGGCGGTGTCCGCTTTTGATCTGGCAGACCGGCTGCAAACGCCAATAATCGTCATGATGGACCTGGACATCGGCATGAACGACTGGCCCTGTCCGGAGTTGACGTGGGATGACAGCTATCAGCCTGATCGAGGCAAGGTGTATACCGCAAGGGACTTAAGCGAGATGGATACTTTTGCCCGCTACCTCGATGTCGACGGGGATGGTATC
Source organism: Gammaproteobacteria bacterium (assembly GCA_022450155.1). NCBI lineage: Bacteria > Pseudomonadati > Pseudomonadota > Gammaproteobacteria > Gammaproteobacteria bacterium. Next base: position 29,046 of record JAKUQR010000009.1, read on the forward strand.
TGTTACCGGACACTGCCCGGAGAACACCCCAACGGGGCCTACCTGATTCGCGGTTCAGGGCATAACAAATTCGGTGGCTACACGGAAAGGGCCGATGAGTATCTGGAAGTCGTTGATCGGTTGCGCCGTAAGTTTGATACGGCTGCCGAACTGGTCCCGGAACCGGTGATCGAAACTTCGAACAAAACCAGTTGTGCGATTGTCACGCTAGGCAGTTGCGACGGCGCGGTTCGGGAAGCGCGGAGCAAGCTGGCCGCTGAAGGTGTTCAAACAGGCTACATGCGGATTCGAGCATTTCCTTTCAGCAAGACCGTTGTCGAATTTTTAGCCAGTTACAGTCAGATTTTTGTCGTCGAACAGAACCGCGACGCACAGCTGCGCAGCTTGTTGCAGATAGAAGCCGGGGTCAGTGCGAATAAACTGATTCCGATTCTCAGCTATGGGGGCATGCCCATGGCCAGTAATGAAATCTATGAGCCGCTGCTGGAAAAAATCGCTCAGGGGAAAGCAGCGTGAGTTTTATCAAGAAACCGAGAATTACGAAGGGACTGCCACAGAACGGACTGGGCTTGTCGATCGTCGATTACGAAGGTGCTATGTCGACCTTATGTGCTGGATGCGGCCACGATTCGATCTCTGCTGCAATCATTCAAGCCTATTTTGAACTTGAAATCGAACCTCACCGGGTGGCCAAGGTTTCCGGTATTGGTTGTTCGAGTAAAACACCGACCTATTTTCTACGGCCGGCGCACGGTTTTAATTCAGTACATGGCAGAATGCCCTCGATCGTCACCGGCGCAAACGCCGCGAACCGCGATCTGCACTACATCGGTGTTTCTGGAGATGGTGATTCTTTGTCTATCGGGCTCGGGCAATTCTGCCATGCTATTCGGCGTAACGTGAACATGCTTTATGTACTGGAGAACAATGGTGTTTACGGGCTCACTAAAGGACAGTTTTCAGCATCGGCAGACGTCGGTAGTACTGCCCGCAAAGGCGGTGCTGTCAACCAGCAGCCGCCAATTGACCCTGTGTTGACAGCCATCAATTTCGGGTGCACTTTTGTCGCCCGTGGATTTTCAGGTGATAAACAGAACCTGGTACCCTTGCTAAAAGCCGCGATCCGACATCCAGGATTTGCACTGCTGGATGTGCTATCCCCCTGTGTAACATTTAACGATCACGAAGGCTCGACAAAAAGTTATGCTTATACCCGCGAGTCAGAACGTACAACTGTTTATGCGGATTTTATTCCCAGTCGTGAGCCGATAGAGACCGACCGGGTGCAGGACGTGACGACGATAACATTACATGACGGCAGCCGAATCGTGTTACGCAAGGTCGATAATGATTACAACCCGCTCGATGCCGGCGCAGCAACAGCTTACATTCGTGATCACCAAGATGAAGGGGAAATTGTGACGGGTCTTTTATATATAAACGAAGAAGCTCAAGATCTGCACGCTATGAATAACACATCCAATACCCCCCTCAGCACGTTGGAGCTCAGCAAGCTGATACCGGGCGCGGCAAAACTCGCGGCGCTGCAGAAGGCCTGGCGTTAAGCTGGACGTTGGTTAGGGGTTTTCAGTTCTTGCTTGACGAGAAAGCAGTGCCGTAACCGCAAGCGTTGGATCGAGGTCTTCAAACAGGACCTTATATACCTGTTCAGTAATCGGCATTTCGACTGCAGTCACTGCGCTTTTTCGGTACAACTCCCGAGTCGTGTTGATGCCCTCGGCTTCCTGACCGATTTCCGACAGCATGTCTTCTTTGGATTTGCCTTTGCCTATACCCAGGCCTAGTCGGCGATTTCTTGACTGATCGTCGGTACAGGTCAGGATGAGGTCCCCCATCCCTGTCAAGCCCATAAAAGTTTCGACCTGACCCCCCAGAACGATACCCAGCCTGCTCATTTCTGTCAGGCCTCGGGTGATCAGGGCCGCGCGCGCGTTTGCCCCGAACCCCAGGCCGTCACTGATTCCAGCGGCGATTGCCATGACATTCTTAATCGCACCCCCAAGCTGGACGCCGGACAGATCAGTACTCGTATAGACCCGTGTCCGGTTGTCTCTGAACCATGAGGCCACTGTATCGGCAACTGTTTCATTGCGAGCGGCTACGGTGAGGGCTGTAGGTAAACGCTGGGCGACTTCAGTGGCAAAGCTAGGACCTGACAACACGGCGGGTTGGGCAGTGTGGCCCAGAACCTGGTCGAAAACCTCGCTCAGCAACAGACCGGTACCGGATTCAAAGCCCTTCGTTCCCCAGCAGATCTGCGGCGGTTCAGAGCATCCCGTCAGCGCATCGTTCAACCTGTTAAGCACCGACCGGAATGCATGGCTGGGTACAGCGATGACGTAGTGATGAGCCTCATCCACAGCACGGTTAAATTGAGCGGTGGGTTCGACACCCGAGGGTAGTGCAAGCGAGCCCAGGAAACGCTGGTTACGGCCCGTTGCGATCATCTCCTGTGCATGGGTGTGATCTCGAGTCCACAGCAACACCGGATGGCCGTGATGCGCGACCAGCCCAGCCAGTGCGGTTCCCCAGGACCCTGCACCCAACACCGCCAGAGGCTGCCGGTTTTTGGTGTTCACGCTGTGTCGTCGGGCGCCTTGTTTGGTAAAGTTTCCCGGGTAGGGGTTTTCAGCCGGTGGCACCGCTGTCAGAACGGTCGATCACCGCGTTTTTGTTTTCGTACATCAGCGCAATGCTGACTGGGGGCAGGTAAAAAGAGGGAAAACCACCTTTCGCGATCATTTGCCCGATTGCCTCACGTAGATAGGGGAATAGCACTTGTGGACATGCTTTTTTTACCATTTCATTCAGAGTTTCGTCGTCATAGCCTTTCAAGGTGAATATACCCGCCTGATGGCATTCGGTGACGTAGGCGATTTCACCATCCTCGGTTTTCGCAGTAACAGTCCACTTGAGTTGTGACTCGAAAATGCCGTTGGCTTCATCGAGTGGTTGCTGCACGACTTCGAAGTCGTGGTCATATTTAAGCTTGTATTCGCGGGTAAATATCCGAGGACTATTCGGCGCTTCAAAGGACAGGTCTTTGACGTAGACCTGATTGATGTCGAAAGTCGGTTCGGTAGGGTTGGTTTCTACCATGGTAGGGCTCCTAGTGCTTCAGAGTCTCAGCGTTCGACCGGCAGGTTTTCTTTTTCCCATGCCGCAAGACCTCCCGCGAGTGTGTAAACGTCAGAGAATTCGTTTTTACGCAATATAGCGGCGGCCCTCCCCGCTCTGGTTCCAGTCTTACACGTCAGAACAATCGGTTTCTTTTTGTCCCGATACTTTTTCAATCGATTCAGGCTGCTGTCCAGCTGGCCCAGCGGAATATTGATTGCAGCCGGAATATGACCGTTTTCAAATTCCGCAGATTCGCTGATATCAACCACGACGGCGCCATCGTGATTCATCAGCTGAGGCAGTTGTACGGCAGTAACCTGGTTTGTGTTAGCACCACGTCTGAACGTGTCTACAGCGATCAGGGCGCAGATGACCACAAGCGCGGCAAACAGATACCAGTTAGTGGTGATGAATTCAATGTCCATGGCGTGAAGTACTGATTAAACGGGGGCGCTAGTGTACAGCAAGCGGGTGCTAGGGTGCGCCAATAGCGGCGCGCGCCTATCGCAAGGCGCCGGTCAGGTAGCAGGTGGGCAGAACGCCTCGCGCATGGTGCCGATCAGCTGAAGGATTTTCTCATCACCGATTCGGTAAAAGACTTTGTTCGCATCTTTGCGGGAATCAAGGATCCCCTTGTCGCGCATGATAGAAAGGTGCTGGGAGATGTTACTCTGGGAGGTGCCTACCATCTCAACCAAATCCTGGACACTGATTTCCTGGGCTCCGGCCAGTATGCAGAGGATTTTGAGGCGCAATGGGTGGCCCATGGCTTTCAGTGCCCGGGAAGCCACGTACAAATCCCGTTCGTCCGCCAAAAGTGATGCCGCATCTCCGCCTTCTATTTGACGATTTTTACTATCTGAAACTAAGGCCATATCGCCGATTTCTGATAAATTACGTTAATATTAATCTTACCTTATACGCTAATGTACGATTTGTCCAGTGGTGAGTGGCTGTCATTGCTTTTCAGGCCCGATAATGGCCTCAGCGGGGCGGATTTGGGGCAGGAATCCGGCCATTTTGGAGCCTGGTCAGCAGCTGGCCGGGCTGGACGTATACTGTGGACGCTGCCACGGACTGGGCTCGTGGGGTCGACGTCATGGAGAAATTGGATGATTGTGCTGTGTAGAGCTTTGAAACGTCCGCTGATTGGATTGGCTGCGGCTTTTTGCTTAGGTCCTTTTCTGGTGGCGCATGCCGGACAGGCTGAAAATACGGTGCAGCTGCCGATCAAAGACCTCAAGATCTTCGCCGAGATCTTCGGGAAAATAAAGTCGGGTTATGTAGACGACATCGATGACAGCCAATTGTTGAACGATGCCATAAAGGGGATGTTGGGCGGTCTTGATCCGCACACGGTCTATCTTGATTCGGAATCCTTTCGCGAGATGAACATCGACACACATGGGGAATTCGGTGGGCTGGGCCTGGAAGTGACAATGGAAAATGGCGTGATCAGGATCGTCGCCCCTATCGATGATACGCCTGCCCATAAGGCTGGACTTAAATCAGGGGACTTGATCATCAGTCTGGACGGTGTTCAGGTTAAAGGGCTTTCACTGGATGAATCCGTGTCATTGATGCGAGGCAAACCCGGGTCCGAAATTGTTCTGACCATCGTACGCAAGGGCCGACCAGAACCCTTTGAGGTGACACTCAATCGGGCGATCATTCAGCTTGAAAGCGTTCGAGCAGAGCTTTTGGAGACTGGTTTTGGTTATGTGCGGGTCACACAGTTTCAAACCGGTACAGCTACCTCTTTGCGCCAGCAGCTGGCTCGCTTAGCACGGGAAGCGGGCACAGCGCTCAGTGGGCTGGTTCTCGACCTGCGCGATAACCCCGGCGGCATTCTGGATGGTGCGGTACAGGTAAGCGATACTTTTCTTAGAGATGGTTTGATCGTTTCGACACGAGGCAGAACAGAGGACTCGGAGGTTACGTTCAGTGCCAGTCCCAAAGACTACCTGAATGATGCCCCTTTGGTGGTGTTGGTCAACGGCGGTTCGGCATCGGCTTCGGAGATTGTGGCGGGTGCTCTGCAGGATCACGGTCGGGCGTTGATCCTCGGCACGACTACCTTTGGCAAGGGATCGGTTCAGACCATACTGCCCATGTTTAACGGAGCAGCGCTCAAACTAACCACCGCCCGTTACTACACACCCAACGACCGCTCGATTCAGGCCACCGGCATCACGCCGGATGTTGTGAGTCAACCTGCAGAATCTAGCCAGACACCCGACGGTGACGCTTCCCGACTCCGTGAATCCGATCTAGCCGGGCATCTTGAAAATGAGCTCGAAAAAGACCAGGACTCTACAGTCGATACGAAAGCCGACCCGTCACTGGTCAGCGATCCTCAGGTCAGAGAGGCCTTAAACATTCTGAAGGGAATGGTGATCGCACGCCAGCAGAGTTTGTGAGAGTGGCCGCGACAAGTGTGTTTGATTGACCCACCAGTCGGCTTGGTATTGATCTATTTACGACCTAGCCGGCACTAGTGGCTACACTGCCAGGATCGGACTGCTGCTTCTCGACCACGACTGAAAAGCCACATTGCGCCTTCAGTCATCTTGAAAGTTGGCTCTTGTTTATTTGAGTTTTTCCGGATTTTCCCCGACCAAACCATAGGGTGGATATGGGTGGGTGCACAACCTTTACTGCGATAGACCGAACAACTTGTGAACCCGATCTGTGCAATGCGAAAAAGATGGAGTGATACAGGTAAGTTAAAACAACCTTCAGCGTGCCGTTTTGGCAGCCATGAAAGCTCTCTTTGCTGATCTAGGTTGTTGATAGTGTAGAAGCGAATTTCACTTCTGGGCGCATCTGTTTTCTGCTTTAGTGTTTGACAACCGGCCAACAACAAAAGAGCAAAGATCAAAATCAACGGACGATGCAGGCGAGAGGTCAACGCTGACTCCAGTATAAAGTGTGCCCAGAACATCTTGGGTATTATGGCGGTAAGTTCGAGTTTTTGTGGATTCTGCGCTTAGACTTGAATATCAGACAGTAAACCTGTCCATGCAAGCAAGACAATACTGTTTCTCGTTCTGACAGCCCCGTATACTCGTGACATAGACAGTGGCGCGATACTTCACCGACTGCTGCCTGTCTACGAAACCTGCTTAGAGGGGATCAAGCGTGTCTGGCAAACTCGTTCTTGTAGACGGTTCGTCTTATCTTTACCGCGCATTTCACGCGATGCCTAATCTCACCAACTCCCAAGGCGAGCCAACCGGAGCTGTCTACGGTGTTGTGAACATGTTGCGGCGTCTGCTCAAAGAGCAACCATCGGAATATTTTGCCGTGGTGTTCGATGCACCCGGACCCACATTCAGAGACCAGATGTACCCCAAATACAAGGCCAATAGGCCGCCGATGCCTGATGAATTACGTGGTCAGATACAGCCGCTGCACGACGTTATCTCGGCCCTGGGGTTGCCGCTGATATGTGTCAAGGGAGTTGAAGCCGATGATGTCATCGGAACGCTGGCTGTGGCAGCATCCGAGATGGGAATCGAGACGCTCATTGCCAGCGGAGACAAGGACCTGTTTCAATTGGTGGGAGACAAAGTGTTGCTTGTGGACAGCATGAAAGACATCACTTACGACGCCACCGGCGTCGTGAATAAATTCGGTGTCCCTCCTGAACGTATGGTCGATTTTTTGACATTGGTGGGCGATAGTGTCGACAACATTCCGGGCGTACCCAAGGTAGGCCCTAAAACGGCAAGCAAATGGCTGAATGAGTTTGGCTCCCTCGACGAGCTGGTTCAACATGCGAACGAAATCGGTGGCAAGGTCGGAGAATATCTTCGCGGTGCCCTGGACCAATTACCGATGTCAAAGGCACTGGCAACCATCAAGCTAGACGTGCAACTCGATGTGCACCCGGACGGCCTGCAGTTGCAACCCGCCGATAAATCTCGTCTACGTACGCTGTATGCAGGCCTGGAATTCAAAACCTGGCTGTCGGAACTCGGTGGCTTATCAGCAGGTGATGACAAAGCAAAAAGTCCGCCGGTCGACTACCAAGTCATTCTTGATCAGAAGGCGCTGAACCGCTGGATAAAACGCCTGCAGTCGGCGGAGTTGATTTCAATCGATACCGAAACCACCTCGCTGGATCCGATGCAGGCTCGAATTGTTGGACTTTCTTTTACCGACCGAACCTGTGAGGCGGCTTACCTGCCGCTGGGGCATGACTATGCCGGTGCGCCCGATCAACTGCCGCTGGAGGAGACTCTGGCGCAGTTGAAACCTCTGCTAGAGGATCCGACCCTGCCAAAGGTTGGTCAGAATCTTAAGTACGACCGATCTGTTCTGCTTAATCACGACATAGAACTCCGGGGAATCCGGTTTGACACGATGCTCGAATCCTATGTTCTGGACAGCACCGGCTCCCGACATGATATGGACACCCTGTCTTTGAAATATCTGGGACTCAATTCGATACGCTATGAAGATGTCGCTGGCAAGGGTAAAAAGCAGTTGACGTTTAATCAGGTCCCTGTGGAAACCGCGACACCGTATGCTGCAGAAGACGCCGATCTGGTTTTGCGTCTTCATCAGACGCTTTATCCACGCCTGAAGCAATTCGAAAAGCAGCGCGAACTGTTCGAAAACATAGAAATGCCTTTGCTGCCAGTACTGTCGCGTATCGAACGAACGGGCGTACGGGTGGACAGCGACATGTTGGCCCGACAAAGTAGCGAACTTGGTGAGCGCATCGACACACTGGCGCAGCAGGCCTTTGATCAGGCCGGCGCCGACTTCAACATCGCCTCACCCAAGCAGATCCAGGAAATCCTGTTTGAAAAACTCCAGCTACCGGTGATCAGTAAAACGCCTAAAGGTCAGCCGTCCACCTCAGAGAATGTGCTCCAGGAACTTGCTGAACAACATGAGTTACCAAAGCTGATTCTGGAACACCGGGCACTCAGTAAATTACGCTCGACCTACACCGAAAAGTTGCCGTTGCTTGTTAACCCCAACACGGGCCGTGTGCATACCTCCTATCACCAGGCGTCTGTTGTGACCGGACGCTTGTCTTCCACCGATCCGAACCTGCAGAACATCCCGGTGCGGACTACCGACGGCCGACGAATACGGGAGGCTTTCGTGCCTGAGTCCGGTTCGGTACTGTTGGCTGCCGATTATTCCCAGATCGAGTTGCGTATCATGGCGCATTTGTCTGGCGATGATGGACTATTGGCTGCATTTGCCGACAACCAGGACATCCATCGTGCGACGGCTTCAGAAGTATTCAGCACTGCGTTGGAAGATGTCGACAGCGACCAGAGACGTAGCGCAAAAGCCATCAATTTTGGACTCATCTACGGCATGTCGGCATTTGGACTGGCTCGCCAACTGGGGATCAACCGGTCCGAAGCACAGTCGTATATCGAGCTTTATTTTGATCGCTACCCCGGGGTGAAAGCCTATATGGAACAGATACGAACGCAAGCACGGGAGCAGCAGTTTGTCGAAACTATTTTCGGTCGTAAGCTGTACCTACCTGACATTAGCTCAAGTAATCACGCAAGACGCCAAGGCGCCGAACGTGCCGCCATCAATGCACCGATGCAGGGCACGGCAGCAGATCTGATCAAGCTGGCGATGCTGGCTATCGACAGCTGGCTTACTGAACAGGCACTCGAAACACGCATGATCATGCAAGTTCACGACGAACTCGTACTGGAGGTTCCGGACAGTGAACTCAAAGATGTTCCGGAGACTATCGCTTCACTGATGAGCGGTGTTGCACAACTCAGGGTGCCGCTTCGTGTAGACGTTGGCAGTGGGGCAAACTGGGCGGAAGCACACAGCTGACATCTTTTACGAAGGTCCGACGGTTTTGAGGAGTGCCATGATCTGTTGACGCGCTTCTTCGATACCTACACCATTCGTAGCTGAGAACAGCTGTACCGTTACGCCGTGTTCAGCTGCCAGATTCTTACTGACCTCGCGCAGCGCATCTGTCCTAGCACCGCGCTTAAGTTTGTCACACTTTGTGAGTAGAACATGCACAGGCAGTTGCTGTGACTGACACCACGCCAGCATCTGCTGATCCATCGCCGTTGTTCCCCGGCGAATATCGATTGGCAAGATCAGACCGCGGAGAGAGGAACGCTTTTCAAAATAATGCTGGACCGTCTTTGCCCAATGAATCTGCAGGTCTCGAGGGACTTTGGCATAGCCATAACCGGGCAGGTCGACCAGTCGATAGTGACAGTCCAGGGAAAAAAAATTGATCTGCTGGGTTCGCCCGGGTGTCTTGCTGGTCCGGGCCAGGCGATTTTGACCCGTGATTGCATTCAGTGCACTGGACTTGCCGACGTTCGATCTTCCGGCGAAAGCGACTTCGCTGCCGGTATCATCTGGCCAGTCTTTGGCATGGTGGGCCGACAATACATACGCTGCCTGTCTCAAGAGGTTCGAATCACTGGGCTTGGTTTTCACAAGGTATAATCCCGCGTTTAGTGCCTGTACCGTCAGTTTGATCAAGTCTGGATCGACTGGATCCCCACCCCCAGGGCATCTTAATTTGGGGATACCGTTGTGGGCATCGGGTCGAGCAATCAACAAGGAGCAGTTTAATGAAACGGCTGGTAATGATCACCATCTCGATCTCGTTGGCCATGTTTGCAGCGGGCGCGATACAAGCGGATGGCGATCCAGCTGCCGGTCAAGCCAAGTCGCAAATCTGTGCGGCGTGTCATGGGTTGGACGGTAACAGTGTATTGCCACAAAACCCGGTTCTGGCTGGTCAGGTGCCGGGTTATATTGCACAGCAGTTGACACAGTTCAAATCTGGCGGACGCAAGAATGCCATCATGGCAGGAATGACCCAGTCATTAAGTGAACAGGACATGCAGGACCTGGACGCCTGGTTTTCCTCACAAACGGCACCGCCGAGAACCGTTTCGACCGACGATCTGGAACTGGCTCATGTCGGCGAAAAGCTTTACCGTGGTGGTGACAGCGAGATGTCAATTCCAGCCTGTATGGGCTGTCATGGACCGGCAGGGTTTGGTATACCGCCAAACTATCCCAGGCTGACAGGTCAGTGGCCGACCTATTTGAAAAATCAGCTTTTGGCGTTCAAAGACGGTCAGCGGGCAAGTCCAATCATGGGCCCGATCGCTTTTCGTCTGTCGGCCGAGCAGATCAAAGCGTTGGCGGTGTATATGTCGGCCTTACAGTAGACCTGATCCGAGGCGCGGTGGTCGAACTTCAGCTAAGACGACCTCAAGGACTTAATCTAAAGTTAAGTCAGCTACCGCCAAAGCCTGTCGAGGCAAGTCCAATGCAAAGAGCGATCTGACAATGACCAAAGGCAAACTCTGGGGCGGTCGTTTCGAGCATGATACCGATGATTCGGTAGAGCAGTTCACCGCATCCGAACATTTCGACCGCCGACTTGCGAGATTCGATATCGCAGGATCTGTGGCCCACGCCCACATGCTTGCTGCCCAAGGCATATTGTCAGAGAAAGAGGCAGAAGCCATTGTCGAAGGATTGACAACGATCGGTAAGGAAATAGAGGAACTGCGCTTTCCTTGGTTAACCAGTCTGGAGGATGTTCACATGAACATCGAATCACGACTGACTGAGTTAATCGGGGATGCCGGTAAAAAACTGCATACTGCACGCTCGCGAAATGATCAGGTCGCAACAGACATGCGCCTTTTCGTACGCGATGCCATCGACGAACTGCGGGCTCGAATCACCGCACTTCAGCTGACGTTGGTTGAGATCGCAGCTACACATGCTGACACGATCATGCCGGGTTTTACTCACCTGCAGCCGGCTCAGCCAGTGACCTGCGGTCATCATCTACTGGCATGGGTAGAAATGCTGGAAAGAGATTGGCAGCGGCTGAGAAATTGTCGAGAGCAAACAAATGTTCTTCCCTTGGGCGCAGCTGCGTTGGCTGGGACGAGTTTTGCTATCGATCAACAGATGACAGCAGATGAACTGGGGTTTACCGCAGTTATGCGCAATTCGTTAGATGCTGTTTCTGATCGGGATTTCGTGATTGAAGTCACGGCCGCACTAGCGATAATGGCCACGCACTTTTCTCGTATTGCAGAAGACCTGGTGCTGTGGTCATCTGAGCGCTTCGGTTTCGTCGATCTCGGCGATGCGTTTTGTACAGGCTCAAGCATCATGCCACAAAAAAAGAATCCGGACGTGGCGGAACTGCTACGCGGGAAAACCGGCCGGATGGTCGGCCACTTGGTTGCACTTCTGGTTCTGATGAAAGGCCAGCCACTGGCCTATAACCGCGATAATCAGGAAGATAAAGAGCCCCTGTTCGATAGTGTCGATACCGCTCTAGGCTCTCTCGATGTTCTGACTAAGATGGTGGGGCAGATGGTATTTGATAAGGAGAAAATGTACGACGCTGCCGCCAAAGGACACACAACAGCAACAGATCTGGCAGATTATCTGGTCAGGAGAGGGGTGCCTTTTCGTGATGCCCACGATGCAGTGGGACGTTCAGTTGCAGCTGCAGACGCGAGCGGGCTGGGCCTGGCCGAGCTATCACTGGATACTTTGCGGAAGTTTTCTGACAAGATCGACGCTGATGTATTTGAGGTGTTAACACTGGAAGGCTCCGTCGCGGCGCGCGATCATCCCGGTGGAACCGCACCGAACAGCGTGAGGTCTGCTGTTGCCGAAGCACGCACACGACTCGCACAACGGTAAATTACGACCTGGGTACTCCTAATACAACGATGATCCGGATTAAGACACTCAAGTCGGCCATCCCGGCCCTGATCGCGTTCACACTGGCGCTAGCCGTGGTGTCACTTTCGGCCTGTGGTCAGACGGGGCCACTTTATTTGCCCGCCGAGCAGTCCGAGCAGAACAAAAAGCAGAATTCTGAAGGCGGCTGATCCGCAATGGATCATTTCCATTACCGTGAAGGGCAGTATTTTGCCGAAGGCGTGCCATTAGCCCGTATCGCTTCGGCAGTTGGAACACCGTGTTATGTCTACTCCAGAGCGATTCTCGAACAGCAGTGGCGACTATTTGACGATGCTTTTGGCGATTACCCGCATAGAATTCACTATGCTGTAAAGGCCAACGGGAATCTGGCCATCCTCAACTTACTGTGCCAGATGGGTTCCGGATTTGATATCGTTTCTGGCGGGGAGCTCGAGCGCGTGCTCAAGGCAGGCGGGCGACCTGACGATGTGGTTTTTTCCGGTGTCGGTAAGCGCGAGTCGGAAATCACCAGCGCGCTAGAGACTGGGATACACTGTATAAACGTCGAATCAGCTGCAGAACTTGATCGGGTCGATCGTATCGCCGGTACCCTGGGGGTCGTCGCAGACATCGCACTGCGGATTAACCCGGATGTCGATCCGCACACCCATCCCTACATCGCGACCGGTCTGCGGGAAACCAAGTTCGGTGTTCCCACAGACCAGGTACCTGATCTGGTCAGGCAGGCCCACGATGCAAGCCATGTGAAGATCATCGGGCTGGCTTGCCATATTGGTTCACAACTTACCGAATTGTCACCGTTTACCGCCGCGTTGGACCGCGTACTGGATCTGGTTTTCAGTTTGCGGCAAGAGGGGCTGCAATTGAAACACCTAGATATTGGTGGCGGCCTGGGTATTCGTTATGGAGACGAGACGCCACCTGAGCCGGACGCTTATGTCGAGGCCTTGCTCAATACACTGTCAGCCCGACAGTGTAATTTGCCGCTTTTCATTGAACCTGGCCGGGCCATCGTGGGTAATGCCGGGGTACTGTTGACACGGGTCGAATATCTCAAATCTGCCGAAAGCCACCAGTTCGCGGTCGTGGATGCTGCGATGAATGATTTATTGCGGCCGGCGCTCTACGGTGCGCACCATAGGGTGATCGAAGTGTCGCCGGCGGACGTGGAACCTGCGACATATGATGTTGTCGGCCCCATATGTGAGACGGCGGATTTTCTCTCCCGGGGTCAGCGACTGTCGATAAGTCAGGGAGACCTGCTCGTGGTTCAGTCGGTCGGTGCTTACGGGTCGGTAATGAGCTCCAACTACAATGCCAGACCTCGATCTGCAGAGGTAATCGTGGAGGGCAACAAATTCCACGTGGTTCGTCGACATGAAACGCTCAGCCAGTTATACCAGAACGAAAGTATTCTTCCTGATTGACCGAATCACCGATCAGGCCAGCCACTATTTTTCCTGCTAAGTATTTATATCACACCGTCATGGACCTGATGTCTGAGCAACCTGCTGAAAGCCGTTTTGTTGCAGCAGTTCTGGTGGTCTGCAGTGTAGTCAGCGTACTGTTGTCGTTGTGGTGTATTCACATCGATCATGTGATCAACAATGATGGGATTGAATATATTCGCACGGCAGAGCGCCTGGCCGATTCTGATTGGGCCGGTGCCATAACGACCTACAAGTGGCCTTTCTATCCCTTATTGATGTTACTGGTCAGCAAAATAGCAGGCGTCAGCTACCTAGTGTCCGGACATATTCTGAACACGCTGTTTTTCACCGGGGCGGTGGTGCTGTTTGTTCTGACGGTACGGGTGTTCGGCGGCGACTCAAAAAGACTGACCGTTCTGGCCGCTTTTGTAGCCTTGATTCACCCGGCATTCAACGAATACCGGGCATTCATCATTCGTGATGCCGGATACCTGGTGAGTTTTCTAGTTGCGCTTTATTTCCTGGGGCGCTACCGAATGTTTGGTGACTTCTACCACAGACTGGGGATCATTTTGTCTCTTTTAGTGGCCAGTTTATTTCGCATTGAAGGGCTCGTTTTTCTGTTCTGCACGCCGATTCTATTTAGCATTTTCAAGCCTAGGCCGTTAGGTCTACGCTGGCCTGTTCTGATGGTAACAGTGGTCGCAGCTGCCGCCTTGGTGGTGGTGCTTGCCTGGTGGCTCCTTATGCCGAACGTCTCGGTGAACCACCTGTCGGTTTTAGATCAGCCATTACAGGTCCTGACAACAGCGTGGCATCAAGTGGCCAGTGGTATTGGTCATAAGCTCACCATCCTGCGCAGCGAGTTTCTTGGACAGTACTCTTCAAAATACGTTTATGTGCTTTTTGGTTTTGCTATCTTTATGATTGTGGCGTCAGCGACACTCTCACAACTGACCGTACCCTGGGGAATATTGGTGGTTTTCGGGGCAGTCGGCAGGTATTCATTCCGCGATTCAGGCCTGGATCGCCTGTGGCTGAGCGTGATTGGCATGCATCTGGTCATTCTTGCAATTTTTGCATCGATTATGCTTTTCCTGGCACCGCGGTACCCGCTGGCGCTGGGCATGACCGTGCTGTTGATAGCGCCTTTTGTACTTGAAAAACTCTTTTTTTCTCTGCACTGGCGCGAACTTTCGATCGCGAGACGCTCTGCAATCATTCTGCTGCTGTTGTGGGGTGTGGGCGAGTCGATCAGTGGACTCGACAACGCGACCCGAGCCGAGTCAGTAAAAGCATCAGGCGTTTGGCTTGCCCAACATGCGGTTGAAACCGGCTCCCTGGTGACCAATGACCGGCGTATTGCGTTCTACAGTAACCGTTACCTGGACCGCGACTTCATCAGCAGTGATCATCGACTGATCCTGCGGGATTTGGCCAAGGGGCGCTGGCCGCAATCCGAGTTTATTGCACTGCGGTTTCACCGGCGGCAGGATCATACACAGGCTGGAGAACAACTGGAGACACTCGGTGCAACGCTTGTGGAAATCTTCTCACAGCCAAGTGGTGACACCGTCATCGTTTATCGCCTGCCCTAGATCGCAATCTCTCTTTTCAAGATTTCCAAACCCCGCAGAAACCGGTCAGGTAGATTCTAGACGGCGAACTGACCCTGTCCGCTCACAACAAGCGGTTGCTAACTCAGCCAACAGCGGGGCTTTCAAAGTCTGTTCGCCGCGTTTTTTCGGGCGGAGTGTGTTGTTTTGCGACCGCGGGCGCGATTCGTTCGGCCGATTGATTACGAGGCGATAGCACACGTTGATCTGTGTTGTCAGTGCCCCCCGGTTTTTTGTGCACCGTTGGGTTCGCGGCAACGGTCCGTTTTGGAGGATCGGACGTTTGGACTACAGAGGCGTTTTCTTTATCTTGTTTCGGCGGTCGTTTGGCTTCTGACCTTTGTCCTTTGTGTTGTGTTGCAGCATCACGAGGCGCGCGCATGATGGCGTCTGAAATCTCCCGCTTGGTTAGCGGGTGGCCAATAAAGGATTCAATGTCCATCAACGAGAACGCGTGGTCTTCACAGGCAAATGAGATCGCATGACCGCTAGCGCCGGCTCGGGCCGTACGACCCGTACGATGGACATAATCTTCCGGATCCTGGGGCAAATCATAATTAAATACATGACTCACGCTGGGAATATGCAGGCCTCGTGCGGCTACATCGGTAGCAACCAGGATCTGCTGCCGCCCTTCAGTAAAATCCTTGAGCAGTTTTTCCCGTTTATTCTGAGGGACATCGCCGGAAAGTACACCGGCGGAATAGCCTTCGCGCTTTAGGCTTCGTCCTAAACGGTCGCAGGTCACTCGCATGTTGGCGAAGATCAGTATCCGATCGCCAGGTGTCTGTTTCAGAAGACCCAGTAGCAAGGTCAGTTTTTCACTATTTGCCGGGTAGTACACGTCTTCAAGAAGTCGAGGGGCAACTGGTGTACTGGATTCGATTTTCACTTCCGTGGGGTTGTTCATATGCTCATAGGCAAGCTCGCTTACCCGAAGGGAGAGCGTCGCGGAAAACAGCATATTCAGGCGATTGGTTGGTGCCGGCATCCGTCTGAGCACGAAACGAATATCACGAATGAAGCCGAGATCAAACATCCGGTCAGCTTCATCCAGCACGACCGCCTGCACGCCTTTGAGGTCGAAGATACCCTGCTTGAAATAGTCGATAAGCCGGCCAGGCGTGCCAACAAGAATATCCACACCCTCACTGAGATCCTCACGCTGTTTGTGATATCCCGTTCCGCCATAGACCAGACCGAGTCTTAAATCGGTGTGCTTACCCAGCGTTTCGGCGTCGCGGTAAATCTGTATCGCCAGTTCACGGGTTGGTGCGAGGATAACAGCGCGCACGCTGGTGGGCCGCTGGTCTGTCGAAGGCGGAATTGTCAGCAGCCGGTTGTAGGTCGCGAGCAGAAAAGCAGCCGTCTTACCCGTGCCTGTTTGAGCTTGTCCGGCTACATCGTGTCCTTCGAGCAGTAGTGGTAATGCCTGGGCCTGAATTCGGCTACAGTAGCTAAAACCGGCATCCTTGAGGCCTTGGGCCAGTGCTGTCGGAAGGTCAAACTCCTCGAATTTCTTGTCTGTTAGATAGGTAGTTTCGTCCATATTGCTGAATTGAGAGCCTGTCGGGGCTGTGTGGGCAGTCGGCCAGAATCACCGGCTAACTGATTTGATTTCTTGTTATGGTGTCGTTGAATTGGCTGGCGCAGAGCCCGATCCGAGATTTGTACACGTTGCGGTGCAACAGCTGTATAGATCGGATTTTGCGGTGCGAGTCTGCATCGCGACAAATTGCGTCTTGATTATCGGGGTGGAGTTCTGGTAAAAAGTGTTTTTCGGAATGACATCTGGAGCCAGCGAGTGGTTGCCGTATGTTTTCCCGAATGGGTACCAAGAAGAGATGATAGGCTGAAGTATAACACAGCGCCCAGAATCGCTTTACCTGGTACGGTTTGTTTCCTTTTAATATCTTTAACAAAGTAGAGGCTTTACCTATATGTCAGACACAATCGTACACGTGAGCGATGATTCTTTTGAACAAGATGTGTTGTCTTCTGATAAACCTGTCTTAGTTGACTACTGGGCCGAATGGTGTGGGCCATGCAAGTCCATTGCACCGGTTCTCGAAGAAATTGCAGACGAATACCAAGAAAAGATGATTGTTGCTAAAATAAACGTAGACGATAATCCATCAACACCACCCAAGTACGGGATCCGTGGTATACCAACACTGATGCTATTTAAAAACGGCGCCGTCGAAGGGACCAAAGTCGGTGCCGTATCTAAATCCCAGTTAATCGCATTTATCGATGAAAACCTCTAGATCCAGCGAACGCCACTGCCAGTACAGTGTTCAGTTTAAGTGGACTTACGGACGTTGAAGGTGGTACATTGAACCCAACAGGCCCGACGCTAACCCTGCTTACCCCAACACCACCTTCCAACTGAATTTCCTCGATACCGCCGGCTAATGCTGAGCCGGAGTCCGTCCAGCTGGGACGGTATAGACAGAACTTATGCCAATCCGGCACACCTTGAGATCAACTTATGTCTTTAAGCCTGACTGAACTGAAAGAGAAAACACCGACCGAATTGGCTGAAGTTGCCCGGTCTCTCAAACTGGAGCATGTGAGTCGCCTGCGTAAGCAGGATCAGATTTTTGCGATCCTGAAATCTCAAGCCAAGCGCGGTGAAAAAATTAAGGGTGAAGGAGTGGTTGAGATACTGCAGGACGGGTTTGGATTTCTGCGTTCTGCCAGCAGTTCGTACCTGGCGGGACCGGATGATATCTATGTTTCACCAAGTCAGATCCGGCGCTTCGCTCTGCGTACCGGCGACACAGTCTCCGGGTTGATCAGACCGCCAAAAGACTCAGAGCGTTACTTCGCACTACTCAAGGTTGAGACCATTAATTTTCAGCCACCCGAAGATGCAAAGAACAAAATCCTATTTGAGAACCTGACACCCCTACATCCGGATGAGCGAATGCGTCTGGAACAGGAAAACGGTTCGTCAGAGGACCTCACGGCTCGCGTCATTGACCTGGTATCACCCATCGGCAAAGGGCAGCGAGGGTTGTTAGTTTCAGCACCCAAGACGGGCAAGACCGTCATCTTGCAACAGATTGCGCACGCCATCACAGCGTCGGAGCCGGACTGTGTGCTGATGGTGTTACTGATTGATGAACGTCCTGAAGAAGTAACGGAGATGGAACGTACCGTTAGAGGAGAAGTTGTTTCTTCGACCTTCGATGAACCCGCATCCCGCCATGTGCAAGTCGCTGAAATGGTCATCGAAAAAGCAAAGAGACTGGTGGAACACAAAAAGGATGTCGTGATCCTTCTTGATTCAATCACCAGGCTAGCTCGCGCCTATAACACGGTGCAACCGGCATCGGGCAAAGTGCTTACCGGGGGCATTGATGCCAATGCATTACAGAAACCCAAGCGCTTTTTTGGAGCGGCGCGCAATGTCGAAGAGGGCGGTAGCCTCACGATCATCGCGACTGCACTGATAGATACCGGGTCCAAAATGGACGATGTGATTTACGAGGAATTCAAGGGTACCGGTAATATGGAGATACATCTTGACCGACGGATCGCTGACAAACGCGTGTATCCAGCCATCATTATCAGCCGATCCGGTACGCGGCGGGAAGAGCTGCTGACCGACCCCACAGAATTGCAGAAGATCTGGTTGCTGCTGAAGCTACTCCACCCCATGGATGACCTGGAGGCTGTGGAATTTCTACTGGATAAATTGCGTGCAACCAAGAACAACGCGGAATTCTTTAAATCCATGAATCGATAAACCGGCTTGCCGGTGACGGACGATTAGCATATCATCGCGCGTCCCCGACCAGCTGAAACAGAGGCAGTACGCACTAGAGACCCGTGACATGAAGGCCGATATTCACCCCGCCTACGAGGCGATTAAAGTCAGTTGCCAGTGTGGCAACTCATTCGAAACCCGCTCAACCATGGGGCGGGATCTGCACGTTGAAATCTGTTCCGCGTGTCATCCATTTTATACAGGTCAACAGAAAATAATTGACACAGCTGGCCGGGTGGGCAAGTTTCAGCAAAAGTACGGTCGCAAAGACTGACCATTCAAGGTATTTTGTCCAGCACCACAACCCCAGACCAAGGGTGGTCGGCGGTTCTCCACAGAAAACACCAAGAGCAACAACTGCTCTTTCAATATTTTTTGTCCTGTTCACAACCTGCACTGAAGTCGGTGCGAACCTCAGGTATGAAGCTGTTCGTGATGTAATTGACGGGGATACTATCGTTCTCCAAAGTGGAGAAAGAGTACGTCTCGCCGGAATCAACACGCCGGAACTGGGGCGTGGTGGACGACTTTCCGAGCCGCTTGCGAAAAAAGCATCGAGCACATTACGAGATCTGATTGGTGGCCAATTGGTCGGACTTGAAGAAGCTGAAGATCCGCTTGATCGCTATGGCCGTACCCTGGCCTATATTTACAACAGTGCCGGCCAGAGTCTTCAGCGACAATTGCTCCTCAAAGGGCTCGCCAGTGCAGTTGCTATATCGCCCAACTTGCGCCATTTGGATGAATATGTCTCAGCTGAGACAACAGCCCGGGCGAACAACCAGGGAATGTGGACAATAGACTACTACCGTGCCAGTTCGGTTGAGATGATCAGACCCAAAGCTGGGTATACATTTGTCTACGGTCGAGTCCAGCGCGTGGAGCTCACCGAAAAGTGGTTTGTGTTCGCTCTTGCCAAAAAATTTGTTGTGCTGGTACCACGGCAGCAGTGGAACCGGCACTTTGACTACAAACCCTGCAGCCTGGACCGGGCAAGGATAGCAGTCCGGGGCTGGGTCTCGATGGCGCGCAAACGCTATCGACTGGTAATCAACCATCCCTTCATGCTCGAACGTTGCGGTCAAGAGCCGGTGCGACTATGTCCAAGCAGCCAGGCTCGATCCGTATTACCCAGCCAGATACAGGATGCGTGTGTGTGATTTCAGAGCGTTATCGTAGGAACTACTGTGGCGCCGATTGGCGCCGACTCACGTATCGCACATGAACCTCAGAGTGCTGGTGCGAAAACCGCGACTGCTGGTGTCACTGATGATTGCCGTTCTGGTTGGGTTGGCTGCCGGACTGTGGACCCAATATCAGGACCGTGAAGTCACAAACCCTTACGCCACGGTCGGTGGCAACTTTACGTTGGTCTCAAAGGACGGTGAGGTCTCACTGGCCGATTTCAAAGGGAAGGTGGTCTTGTTGTTTTTCGGCTATACATTCTGTCCAGATGTTTGCCCGACTGAACTCGCAAAAATGCGGGTTGCCTTCAACGATCTTTCGAGCTCAGAGATTGAACAGGTGGTAGGGATTTTTGTCAGCGTGGACACCAATCGGGATACACCGGAAAAGGCCAGCGCTTACGCAGCATTTTTCCACGACAAGATTGTTGGCCTAACCGGCACCGGGGAACAGGTCTCAGAAGTGGCAAAACTCTATTTTGTGGGTTACCGGAAAGTTGAAGCCGGGGGTTCAGCTGCGGGTTACACCGTGGATCATACAGCCACAACCTATCTGATTGGGCGGGATGGCAAGGTCCAGAAACTGTTGCAGGGGCTGACAAGCCAGGAAATAGTTCAGGAACTGCGCAATCAGTTGGCCAGTTGAGCTTTAGGCTGACCGGGGCAGTGGGCAAATGAAACTGGCAGATTGTGTGGCCGAAGTGGAACAGCAGCTCCAGCGCGCGAAGCTTTATTTTGGGCATGGTACAGACAACGCGCGTGATGAAGCCGCCTGGCTGGTGATGGCAGCATCAGGCATTGATGTCGGCACATTCGATGGAGACTGGACACAGGAATTGTCAGTACAGCAGCTGGCTGAAACTGAAAAACTGGTCTTGGAAAGGACCCGCAGCCGACAACCATTGGCCTATATTCTCAACAGTGCCTGGTTCGCGGAGACCGAGTTCTACATCGATGAACGCGCGATAGTCCCGCGTTCTCACATTGGCGAGTGGATACCGGAATGTTTTGAACCCTGGCTTGATCCAAGCGGTGTGCAAAATGTGCTCGACTTGTGCACTGGGGGTGGTTGTATCGCTGTTGCACTTGCCCTGGTTCTGAACCGGGCCAGATTTGATGCTGTGGACATTTCCACGGACGCATTGGCTGTGGCGGCTATAAATGCTCGTCGCCACGCGGTGAGTGATCGAATCCGGCTGATCCAATCCGATCTGTTTACAGCGTTGCCTGGTCGTCGGTACGACTTGATTCTTTGTAATCCCCCATATGTTACAGACCAACTGATCGATGAACTGCCGCTTGAATATAGCCACGAGCCAGAAATAGCATTCAGTGGCGGTGTAGATGGGCTTACGATAATTCGGCAGGTTTTGGCAGAATCGCGGGCACACCTTACTCAGCGGGGATTACTGGTGGTAGAAGCCGGTAGCGCGGCGCTGGCTGTCGAAAATGCCTGGGCTAGGGTACCGTTTACCTGGCTTATGTCAGCGAATGGCGAATCGGTGGTGTTTGTGTTGTCAGCCGATGAACTAGATACTTATGGGCAGAGTTTTGTATAGACACTCAGATATTCGATCGTCAGATCTCGATCATTTCGAAGTCGATCTTGGTTGCATCACAATCGGGGCACTGCCACGAATCGGGGATATCTTCCCAGCGCGTACCTGCATCGATGCCGTCTTCCGGCAGACCCTCAGCCTCATCGTAAATGAAACCGCAGATGACACACATCCACGTCTTATACTCCATAGGGGTTTCTTACCTTATAAGCCAAAGTAGAGCATTCTAACCGAAAGCTTTTTTTCGGCGCACTCAGATCAGGCGCAATTGTTTCTGACACAAGCAGAGTCTTCAACACCGGAGCATCAGAATGAAAGACACCAATCAGCGGTTGTTTAACGCCGCGAAGAAAGTCATACCGGGTGGTGTGAATTCACCTGTTCGCGCTTACAAAGCCGTGGGGGGCACACCCGTATTTATCGATCACGCACACGGCGCCTATATTTATGATACGGATGGGAAAGAATACATCGATTATGTGTGTTCCTGGGGACCGATGATTTTGGGTCATGCCGACCCAACGGTGGTGGCTGCCGTACGGGAGGCAGCGGGGAAAGGCTTGAGTTTTGGTGCACCGACCGCTATGGAGACTGAGTTGGCGGAACTGATTTGCTCGTCTGTGGCATCCGTCGAGCAGGTGCGAATGGTCAATTCAGGTACAGAAGCCACAATGAGCGCTATCCGATTGGCCCGTGGCTTTACCGGCCGGGACAAAATAATCAAGTTTGAAGGTTGCTACCACGGGCACGCTGACGGACTGCTGGTCAAAGCCGGGTCAGGCGCCCTTACACTTGGTGTGCCAACCTCGCCGGGTGTGCCTGCAGCGATGGCTGAGCATACGCTGACCCTGGAATTTAATAACCTGGAACAGGTAACAACGGTGTTCGACGAGGTGGGGGAACAGTTGGCCGCGGTGATTGTTGAGCCTGTTGCCGGGAATATGAATTGCGTACCACCTAAATCTGGGTTTCTTGGAGGCCTCAGAGCATTGTGTGATCAATACGACACTGTACTCATATTTGACGAGGTTATGACAGGATTCAGGGTCGCCGCCGCAGGCGCCCAGGCGCTGTACAACGTCATTCCCGACCTGACCACACTGGGCAAGGTGGTTGGGGGTGGATTACCGGTTGGGGCTTTCGGTGGGCGCGCCGAAATCATGGCCCACTTGGCACCTCAGGGAGCGGTATACCAGGCTGGAACTCTTTCCGGGAACCCGTTGGCAATGGCTGCGGGGATAGCCACTCTGCAACAGGTGCTTGAAGCAGGGTTTTATGAACGCCTCGCGGGGCGACTCGACAAACTCATTGAAGGTCTGCACAGCGCCGCCTCAGACACGGACATCCCATTGGCCACCAACCATGTGGGCGCTATGTTTGGGTTGTTCTTTACCGAAGCAGATACAGTGAGCAGTTTCGCTGATGTCATGGCGTGCGACACCGATCGATTTGGTCGCTTCTTTCATGGCATGCTTGAAGCGGGCATCTACCTGGCACCTTCGGCGTTTGAAGCCGGTTTTATCTCATCAGCTCATGGGGATTTAGAGATTGATCGGACGCTAGAAACTGTGCGTCAGGTACTGAAAACACTCAATTGAAAAAGTTAAATCACAATAGATACTGCATTGGTAACTTTCGATAAACCCGCGCACTGCTCAGCAGGATAAAAGTGATGTGCGTAACCATCAGTGCCATAGTTAAGATGAAGCCGACGAGTACGAACATCAAAAACATAATGACCAACAGGTACAGTGATGTACTCAGTGCAAGATTGACGACACTCCGGCCGCTATCGTCAAGAGATTTTGATTAACCTGACCTGCGCTACTACAACAGCTAGGATTGCCAAAGGTTACGCAGAGATTATCGCCATCAACGGGGCTGAAAACGAGAGGATCTGAATGTCGTCATCGGACTCGGTCAAAGCCAGGGTGACCGTCACACAGACAGCAATCACCAAGGCCAGTCCACTGATCAGGAACAAGCCCGGCAGAAGCTTCCACGGTCAACCCTTTTCACGCGGACGAGAGCAGCCGTTACCGTGCTTGCGCACGGCAATAAGAAACCAGATCGCGACGGGGAACAGCCGGCCGACCGGAATGGTCGGCTGACAACTGGTCAGTCCGCTGGTGCTACGTCTTCAGCGGCTGGGCCCTTATCCCGGGTGGTAAGGCTGAATTCAACGCGCTGACCTTCGGTCAACGTCTTGAAACCTTCACCCCGGATCTCGCGGTAGTGAACGAAAACATCGTCTCCGTTTTCCTGCGCTATGAAACCATAGCCCTTGCGCTCGTTAAACCACTTCACTGTACCTACATGTCGTTCCGACATAACTCCTCCAAACAGGGTTACTTCAAGATCAGAAAGCAAACACACGGTGCTTCCCTAGCGCCCATTGTAACGGTGTTGCCCCTGAACGCAAACATTAATTACCTATCTTTACTGATGGTGATCTCGTAATGTTCTCAGTGATGCCCCGTCTTTTTTGTTGTACCAATCTTCAATCAGCCGAAACGAAATGGAAATGTCCGTCGGCAGCTGAAATTGCCCCGTTGCCAATCCTTCGCTGATTTGTTTGCGACTCAGCCAGCGTGCGTCTTCAAGTTCTTTATCATTTAAGGAAATCGAACGACTAGCAGCCTGCGCCTGGTATCCGAGCATCAGCGTACCTGGGAATGGCCACGGTTGCGATGAATGATAATGTGCGCTTTCAACCTGTATTCCCGTTTCTTCAGCGACCTCCCTGATGACTGCCTGTTCTGCACTTTCACCTGGTTCCACAAATCCAGCGATGGTGGAATAGCGGTTCTCTGGCCATTCGCTTTTGCGACCGAAAAGTGCTTCATCACCGAGCTCAACAAGCACGATAATCGCCGGATCGGTCCGCGGATAGTGTTGACGGGTACACTGCGGTGCAGTGCATTGGAGCATATGCCCACCGAAACGGGCTACCGTTCGGGCACCACACGAACCGCAAAAAGCCTGAGTCCGTCGCCAATTGACGATGGCTCGGGCATAACTCAAAAGTGCAGCATGACGCTCGTCCAGTAATGCGGCAAAAGTCCGGAGGTCGGCGAATTCTCCATACTCAGAGGAGTTTTCTTCGACTATGGCTGCAAAATAATGCCGATCAAATTCGCGCCCCAGGTAAACATATTCATCAAGCACGCCGAAGGTTTTTTCGAATTCGCGCAACGACAGTAAAGCTGCCCGGTAGCCAGACGCTTCCCGCCGGACAAACACATTCCCGCCCGAGACCGGTAAGAAACGACTGGATTCGCTGTTGATCAGACAGGCCAATGTTGTTTCGGTATTGCGCTGCTCCGGCGCGCGGTCGGTGGTCTGACTTGAGAACAGATTGAGTGAACTAAGTTGTAAGTGGTTCATGGTTGGCGAATTCCCGACGGCGACCTGATTCGTGCATGAGCACAGTTAAGCATGGGTAAGGGTACTACAGGACGCAGCGTTTAAGTCGCTGGCGTTCTGGGGTTAGAATCCCTGTACACAGAGTTCCGGCACATCTCGCGATGTGTGACCTGAACACTGTCGATCAACATTACCGCCCAAGATCCTAAAACCATAATGCGCCAGCAACTCAGCGATCTGCTGAAAATTTCCGTTTCAGCTCTGATCGAGGAAGGCGTAATCTGTGTAGACGTGCCAGCCGATGTTCACATCGAACGAACGCGGCAGCGAGATCACGGCGATTTTGCCTGCAACATTGCGATGACATTGGCCAAATCCGCCCGAATGAAACCACGCGATCTGGCCAGTTTGCTGCGCTCCCGCTTGCCGGAGAACACATTGATCGACAGGACCGAGGTGGCTGGACCGGGTTTCATCAATATCTTTCTGACCCATGATGCGTTCTATAAACTGATCCCTGTGATCCGAAAAGCCGGGGATAACTACGGTTGTTGCGACGCCGGAGAGCAAAAACGAATTCTGGTGGAGTTCGTGTCCTCCAATCCGACTGGCCCACTTCACGTGGGACATGGTCGGGGTGCCGCCTATGGCGATGCGCTGGTTCGGGTACTCAGAGCATCCGGGTACGATGCCGCGAGTGAGTACTACATCAATGATGCCGGGCGTCAGATGGATATCCTGGCGGTCAGTGTGTTCTTACGTTACCTGGAACTGTGTGGCGAAGAATTCGAATTTCCTGCTAACGCTTACCAGGGAGATTACGTTTTCGATATTGCAGCGAGCCTGCATCGCGATCTGGGGGAGGATTTGAGACAGCCGTTAGACGCCATCATCGGTTCTTTGCCCACAGACGGTGATCAATTGCTCGATACACTGATTTCGCGCGCAAAAACCTTACTCGGTAAGGAATGCTTTACTCGGATACACGATTTGGCCAGAGATACACTGGTCGATGACATTCGTGAAGACCTCTCACAGTTTGGAGTAACTTTTGATCACTGGTTCTCGGAAAACACTCTGGTCACAGGAAATGCAGTTGCACGGGTCGTGGAGAAGTTGACCGAAAACGGTCTGATGTATGAAAAAGATGGTGCATTGTGGTTGCGCACAACTGACTACGGCGACGAAAAAGATCGCGTTGTAATCCGGGCCAACGGAAACCACACTTATTTTGCAACTGACATTGCCTATCACCTGGACAAGTTTGAACGTGGTTTTGATCATGCCATCAACATTTGGGGCGCGGATCATCATGGTTATATCGAGCGGGTCAAGGCTTCGATCGCAGGATTAGGCCAAGAGCCGGATGCGCTCACAGTATTAACGGTGCAGTTCGCCGTACTGTACCGCAGCGGTAAAAAGGTCTCTATGTCAACGCGCAGTGGGCAGTTTGTAACGCTGCGTGAATTACGCCAGGAAGTCGGTATCGATGCGGCCCGCTTTTTTTATGCCCTGCGTAAACCTGAACAGCATATGGACTTCGACCTGGATCTGGCAAAGTCCCAGTCCAGCGATAACCCGGTGTACTATGTACAGTACGCCCATGCGCGGATCTGCAGCGTTTTCAAGCAGCTGCTCGAAAAAGACATAGCTGTAGACCTTGATGATCCTGACTTTGGTTTGTTGACGGAAGAACGCGAACTGGGATTGTTGCGTGAACTGTCACGCTATCCAGAAGTTGTCGAAACTGCCGCACGCAGCTACGAACCTCACCTCGTTGCGTATTACGTTCGCGATCTCGCCAACGAATTCCACACCTATTACAACGCACATCCTTTTATAGCTGCTGATGCACCTCTGCGAAACGCCAGATTATCGCTGATAGACGCCACCCGAGTCGTATTGGCTAACGCGCTCGGTCTACTCGGTGTATCGGCACCGACAAGTATGTGAACAGATGTTCCCCTGGCGCCGAAGGAACGTAAGATTACGGCCAGGACAAATAGTGTCGCTGATGTTTACACTGGCTGTGGGCCTGGTGGGTGGTTGGGCGGGGACCATTATGTACAACGGCATGAAAAGTGGCGATCCGGACCGAATAGGTGCTGGACTGAAACAATTGTTTACAGAGTCGCAGGAGGGTGAGGTTGCCAATACGGCCAGCAAGATAGCCCCGTCAACCGATCCTGTTCGCGCTAGCTTTGAATTTTACACGGTGCTGCCAGATGTCGAACGAGTTGTGTCTGTCGAAGAGACCGCGCCGCGAACACAAACCAGCAAAGAGCCTGTCAAGAAATCAGTCAAGATCCAGGATACCGATGGATATTACATGCTCCAGGTGGGGTCTTACAGCAAACAGTCAATCGCGGAGAAAATGAAGGCCCGACTGGCAATCACCCGCTTTGAACCAGCGATACAGAGGGTCAATATTCAAGGTCAAGGACAGATTTTTCGCGTGCAGGTCGGTCCGTTCAGGACCATGGGACAGTTGGAAAAAGCGAATCGCAAACTCGAGCAGATGGGGTTTAAGACTTTGTGGCTAAAAGTCTCAACACGACCCTGAGCACACAAAAGTGAAACACATACGCAGAAGCGCCATTGGCCCGGACAAACTGAGTGTAACCATTGTCTTGCTTGACGGATATTTTCTAGTTTTTTGTTTATCGTGCCGGGAGATAGCGGCATGGAAATAAACAAAACTGGCGGTTAATTATTGATTGAGTCCCTACAGCAACAGGGTACAGATCATGTTTTCTGTGTGCCAGGAGAAAGTTTTCTATCGGCACTCGATGGTTTGCATAGTGTGGAGTCGATTCGCACCATCATCTGCAGACAAGAAGGTGGTGCGGCGATGATGGCAGATGCCTACGGCAAACTCACCCACCGCCCCGGGTGTGTTTTGTCAGCCGTGGGCCTGGGGCGAGTAACGCGGCAGTAGGTATCCACATCGCTTCTTAGGACTCGACACCTCTGGTGATGTTCGTTGGTCAGATTGAGCGTGGCACAATTGGGCGTGAAGCATTTCAAGAAGTAGATTACAAAGCGATGTTTGGACATGCCGCCAAGCGGTAGAACAGATTGAAGATGTGGATCGGATTCCAGAAGTAGTTAGCCGTGCTTTTCATGCAACTGTTAACGGTCGTGCCGGACCGGTTGTGATCGCCTTACCGGAAGACATGCTGCGGGATACAACGGCTGATCAGCCTGTCGCATCGTTTCGGCGTGTGGAATCGGCGCCGGCCGCGGCAGCTGTTGCGGAGTTCGAATAAAGGCTTAAAGCTGCCCGAAAGCCGATCATGATCATTGGCGGACGGGGTTGGCAGCCGGACGCGAGAGAGAAAATTCAGCAGTTCTCAAAAGACTGGAATCTTCGTGTCGTGGCCGGGTTTCGTTTTCAGGGGAGCTTGCAACCGCTGTACAGTACCGGCTTTCTGTGGTGATTGTCGTTGTTACCAACGGGATGTTCGGTACGATTCGGATGCATCAGGAACGGCAGTTCTCCGGCCGAGTCATCGGTACGAAACTTGTTAACCCTGATTTTTGTGCGCTGGCCCAGGCCTACGGTGCTCATGCAGAACGAGTTGAGGAAACCGCGGCATTTCTACCGGCCCTGCGGCGTGGGCTCGAAATTTCAGGTCCCGCGCTGATAGAACTGATTGTCGATCCTGAGGCAATCACACCCAGCCGAACATTATCGGATCTGAAAGCCGGGGGATGATCGAAACGGGTTAGGCGAGTACCAAGCGCAGCTTATCGATCACCGTGTCGAGCTGTGCTTCAGTGATGACCAGCGGCGGCAGCAGCCGGATCACGGTAGGTCCGGCTGGCAGCGCCAGTATGCCCTGGTCCAGCAGGGCCTGCAGATAGGGAGTGGCCTTTTCCTTGAGTTCAATACCGATCATCAGGCCGATCTGGCGTACATCTCTGACCCGTTCCGGCAGGTGAGCGCCAAACTGGCTAGCAAAATAATTACCCCGTACCCTGGCTTGTTCTGCCAGTTGCTGGGTCTGCATGAATTCAATGGCGGCGAGTGCTGCGGCGCAGGCCAAGGGGTTACCACCGAAGGTCGAGCCATGAGCACCTATGCCGGGATCGACACGCGCAGAGCACACGACAGCACCCATGGGGACGCCACCAGCAATCCCTTTGGCCAGGCACAGCATGTCCGGCGAAAGGTCATGATGCTGGCAGGCAAAGAAAGCACCAGTACGACAGAAGCCGGTCTGCACTTCGTCAATGATGAGAAGCACCCCCCGGTCATCGCATAACTGACGAGCCGCTGCCAGGTAATCTGCGTTGGCTGGACGGACACCACCCTCACCCTGAACAGGTTCCAAAATGATGGCCGCGGTATTGTCATCGATGGCTGCGTCTAACTTATCGATGTTGTTAAGGGGAACAAAGCTGCAGTTCGGTAGCAAAGGTTCAAACGCGTCACGGTATTTAAATGTTGCACTGAGTGCGCCCAGCGTGCGTCCGTGAAATCCGCGCATCGCCGTTACCAGCCCGCTGCGCCCGGTCGTTTTTCGTGCAAACTTGATCGCCGCTTCAATGCTTTCCGTGCCAGAGTTGCAGAGAAACACGCGCTCCAGACCGGGCGGTGTAATCTCGACCAGTTTTTTCATCAACTGCCCGCGCGTGTTATTGAAAAATATACCTGGGCAGGTGATCAGGCTTTCTGCCTGGTGCGCAAGAGCAGTCGCTACGGCTGGATTGGCGTGACCAATGTTGGCAACACCTACACCAGCCGTACAGTCCAGATACTCATTTCCCTGATCATCCCATAACAAGGCACCTTCACCCCGAACGATGGTCACACCCCGCCGGGGATAGACCGGTAAAGCGAAGCGTTCTTCGTAATCTCTACCGTTCATCGAATTATCGTTCCACAGCCTGCCAGTGCATCCCGAACGGGGTGTTCTACTCGGCCGTCTGCGATAACCACCTCTGCTGCACCAGCGGTGAAGAGGGTGCGTAAAGCCAGCATTTTACGTTTCATACGGCCTTCTACCTGCTGTTCGCGCTGCGCCAACTCTGCTTGACTCATCTGGGGTACCAGACTCGACGGATCTTTCCGATTATCAAGAAAGCCGGGGGCCTCAATCAACTGCAGAATTCTGGTCGCATTGAGCCCTTTCTGCAGAACATTTACGATGTCATCGTTTTCAGAGTTGATGGCATGGCCTTGTTCGTCGATGATGGGTATGCTGATCACGGGGCGGTATTCGTGTTTCAGCAACAGTTCCAGCAGGGTGGTATTTGCGGAACGGGGTTTGCCAGAAAAATCCCGCTTAAGGATTGTTTTGCCCCCCTCCCGAACTCGAATACCGCGATTTCTTTCGCCCTGAATGAGGCGGCCATCCAGACCACTGAGGCCGATCGCGTTGACACCTTGGCGTTGGCAAAGCTCGACAAAACGACGGTTGCGAAGGCCAGCATAGGTCATCATGATGAGGTCTATGGCTGACTCGTCAGAATAAACACTGGTATAGCCAGACAGTGAAGTCAGCTCCTGTTTGGTCATCGCCAGACGTTCGCCGATACTGTCGCGCAGTGCGTTGGCTCCAAGTATCACAACAAACGGGTCATCTAACGCGGCAAGATCGTTCACGACGCCTGGAATATTGATATCGGCGCCACCACCGACTTTGATAATCAACATGTTTAAAGTGTCAAGATGCTGCGGTTACTAATAGGTTGCCACCGGATCCTGCCGGGGTAGGGTTCGGAGCAGACAATGTCGGCCGTTCCTTCCTGTCCACGGTACATCTGAAAGTATGCCTGATTTTCATTGTACAAGGTGGCGAGGTGCGAAGACGTTGTATCGGCAATAATCAAATTCATGGCACGCACGTAGCGGGTTCTTTTTTCGATGATCGCAGTGCCTCTGGTCAGGGCCTTGAGTCGATCACCATGGTCAAATCGTTTGACGTAGTTGAAGATCTTTTCCGCGCCGATGCGCCCTTCCTCCTTGATCCGCACACCGTGGAGTTGACCGTTGAATACAAATACCCGCTTACCGTCGAAAAACGGCATGTTATTTTCAACCGCAATTCCCTCATCTCGAAAAGCGCTTCGGGCATGAGCGACAAGCAGAGTAGTGGCGCCGAATTGTGAGATGTCATCCTGCCAGATGGGTGAGATATTCCGGTAGATTTGCCACTGATTGTCTTGAAGCCAGGCACAACCCCAGCCGTGTCCCTGATATTCTGAGCTGTCGCGTGATAATGCAGCGAAATGCAGCAGGTGGTCGGAAATCCGGAAAGGTTGTGCAGCATGCACCCACAGTAAACGACACATCGGCAGGTTGTCAGATAGGATGCAGGCCCGGAAATTCGAGGCCACAGGTCTCGTCAAATCCATGCATAAGGTTGAAACACTGTATGGCCTGTCCAGCGGCGCCCTTCATCAAGTTGTCGATAGCGCTGATGACCACCAGTCTGTTGGACGAGGCATCCCGCTCGAACCCGATATCGCAGTAGTTGGTACCTGCCAGGAGTTTGGGTTCTGGATAGCGATGGATGCCACTGCGTTCTTTAACGATCCGTATAAAAGGTTCCTCTGAATAGTCCTCGCGGTATATTTTCCATACTGCTTTTTCGTCCAAATCATCGTTCAAAAAGACATGGCAGGTCGCAAGGATACCGCGCACCATCTCGATAGAGGTTGCAGAAAAATGAATTGCGATATCACCGAGCACCTGTTTCATTTCGCCCACATGTCGGTGGCCCGTAGGTTGGTAGGATCGCACCGCCCCACTGCGCTCCGGGTGGTGTGAAGCATCGCTCCCTGTATTACCGCCTTCACTAGAGCCCGCTTTGACTTCGATGACAACAGACTCAACCAAATTGCGCCGCACGAGTGGACGTACAGCCAGCGTACTGGCAGTGGCGTTGCAACCGGCGCAGGCGACCTGATCTGCCTGCATGATGTTTTCACGGTTGAATTCCGGCACGCCATAAGCAAAAGTGCCAAGTAGGTCAGGGCGTAAATGTGGCCGGCCATACCATCGCATATAGCTTTCAGCATCGGTCAGCCTGAAATCAGCACTGAGGTCAATCAGTCGCGGAGCCAGTGTCTGAAAACGGTCTATGCTGGCCATGATTTCTCCATGCGGCAGACAGAGAAACAACAGATCACATGACTCAAGTTCATTCACTGCACAGAACTTCAGCCGAGTTATGCCGCGCAGATTGGGATGGGCATTATGAACAAACTTTCCAGCAGATCGTTCTGAGGTGACCTGCTGCACTGTGCTTTCGGAGTGAAACAGTAGCAGCCGCAACAATTCGCCACCGGTGTAGCCAGAACCTCCGACAATGGATACGCGAATCACCTTAGTTGTTCCAGTACATATTCGACAACACGGCCGGGAATATTAACTCCCGTAGATTCAATGCTATTCCTGAATTCCATAGTGTAGTTGACTTCATTGACCAGCAGGCCTTCTGTTGATTCAAAGAGGTCGACAGCAAGCACGCCGCCGCCTACTGCATATGCCGCAGCGACCGAAAGCGATGCGATCTCGTCGGTTACCGGGCAATTGGTTGCGACGGCACCTCGCGCTGTATTGGTGATCCAATGAGACGAACTGCGATAGATCGCCGCAATACAGTCGTTGCCGACCACGAAACTGCGTATATCCCTACCTTGTTTCTCGACGTATTTCTGGATGTAGAAAATCGAGTGATGGTAGCTGCCAAGAACTGTTTTGTGTTCGAGGATCGATTCGGCAGACTCGCGGTCATTGACTTTGGCTAACAAGCGGCCCCATGAGCCGACCGCAGGTTTTAGTACTACCGGGTACCCCAGTTCCTCTATTGCCACCAGCGCTGAATCTTCAGTAAAAGCAACGCGAACCGATGGTTGGGCCAGACCAGCTTCTTTTAACGCAAGAGAGGTCAGAATCTTATCACCGCATACCCGAGCAACTTCGGATGAATTAATACAGCGAATACCGAGGCTCTCGAAAAGCCGCAGTCCATGCATAGCGCGGGAATGATTGATACAGCGTTCTACGACAATATCAATATCGGGGATCGACTCAAGGTCAAAAGTCAGTTTTCGATCATCAAGCATTATGGGCGTGACATTCCGTTGCCTGAACTCGTCAATCAGAAGTTTTTCCTCCTTCCTGATCAGCGAGTGAAGGAAGCCTACTCTCATTCTCCCCAGTCCTCCTCGGTCTCTGGTGCTTCAGCGAGTGTTGGTGGATTGAGTTCAGTGACTTCCAGTTCAGAGCCACAGTCGGGACACTCCAATAGTTCTCCGACGACAGTATCGGTTGCCAGCGTAATCTGGGCACCGCATACGGGGCATTCACTCATAAGTTTTCTCCGATTGTAATCACAGTTCAGATCCATTGCATAAAATGAAATCTCTGATTTTAGTGGCGGCCTATTCTAGTGTGACGCTCGTGTCAGGGCGAGTGATCCAGATTATCATCGCATCTGGCGCAGCTATGTGCCAAATCTGGACCAGCCCAGGTAATGCCACGGCAGGTCTTATCTGTTTAAATGAAGGTTTTGGCCGTGCGTCATATTGCAAAACCGGTTGTGAATCCCGCCTGCTGGTTTTGCTGTTTCTGCGCAGCGGGGCCAGTTTACCCACAGGTAAAGGAAAATAACGGTGGATACCTTTCTTCAGCAACTCAGTAGTGATATCGAAGCTTTTGTCTCGGCACGAGACTGGCACCAGTTTCACTCACCCAAGAACCTTTCGATGGCCTTGAGTGTTGAAGCAGCTGAACTTGTAGAACATTTTCAGTGGTTGACGGCTGACCAGAGCGAAGACTTGTCTGACGATCAGTGTCAGGCGGTTGGCGAAGAGTTAGCCGATATTCTGATCTATACCTTGATGGTGGCCCGGCGTTTGGGAATTGATCTGGAACAGGCGACGGTCAATAAGATGAAACAGAACCGCCGCAAGTACCCGATCGAGAAGGCCCGGGGCCTGACCGCCAAGTACACCGAGCTCTAAGCAGGCCACACTGTCGATGCTCGACCTTGGCCGTTGCCCACTGGATAGGCCGGATCCTTCGGTCGGACAGTGAGTGGCTGGTGACCCGGCTAGGTACCGCCGGTACACACCAGCCCCTGGTACAGCGAGTGTTTTGATTATGTTTAGGGCTTCGGCGAGATCATTTCGGTCGACACGGACCTGGTCGGGCCTTACGGCCATTGTGCAGATCTCTCGCCTATCTTGGAAAGAGACCTGAAGGTGCGGCCGGTTAAATCGGCACGTGACGCGCAAGATGCACGAACTACAGGAGCAGTCATAACAATATCGCAAAAGCACTTAAGTCGTCGCACTAGCCTAGGTTATTCGGCATTGTGCATGTTGCCGCTATGGTTTTACTTGCCCTATCAAAGTTTGACCCTTTAAAAAAGCACTATTAAGAATTGCCCTAAATCACGCCCTGTTCGCGGAGCCGATCGCACTCGGCGGTATCGAGGCCTAATAGTTCCTCAAGCACCTCCTCGGTGTGCTGGCCTAGCATGGGTGGTGCGTGCCGATAGGATACCTCCGTTACCGACATTTTCGATGGGCTGCCAATCAGACTGACCGGTTCGCCGGCGGCGGGATGGTCCATTTCGATTCGCATGTCACGGGCTATGACTTGGGCATCGGCGAAAACCTGGTCGATGTTGTTGATGGGGCCGCAGGTGATTTTATTGTTCTCCAACTCTTTCAGCCAATAAGCCGATGGTTTTTGCTGCATCACCTCGTTGAGGATTTGGGTGAGTGCTTCACGGTTTTGCACGCGCGCTTTATTGGTGGCAAAACGTTCATCATTGATCAGCTCGGGTACGCCAGCAAACTCGCAATATCGTTTGAACTGGTCGTCATTGCCAACAGCTACGATGATGTTACCGTCGGCAGTAGGGAAAACCTGATAAGGCACAATATTTGGGTGTGCGTTGCCCAGTAGTCCCGGCACTTCCCCCGAAGTAAGGTAATTCAGGCCCTGGATCGATAACAAAGACACCTGGGTATCCAACAGGCTGATATCCAGATGCTGGCCTTCTCCAGTCACTTCGCGGTGTCGTAGTGCCGCATTGATGGATAGGGTTGCCCAGAGGCCCGCCGTCAAATCAGCAATGGGGATGCCAACGCGATGTGGCTCTCCGCCAGGTGGCCCGGTAATGCTCATGATGCCGCCCAGGCCTTGTGCCATGAAATCATATCCGGGTCGTTTGGCCTTAGGCCCAGTTTGACCAAATCCGGTGATTGAGCAATAAACGAGTCCTGGATTGTCGGTCTTGAGGCTCGCGTAATCGAGGCCGAATTTGGCGAGATTTCCGACCTTGAAATTTTCAGCTAGGACTTGGCATTGGTTGATCATTCGCTTGGCCAAGGACTGGCCCTGGGCACTGGTGAGGTTCAATGTTACCGAGCGTTTGTTGCGGTTGGCAGAGAGGTAATAGCCGCTTTCGGTGGTTTCGATTCCATCTACGTCAAGTACAAACGGGGGGCCGTATTTTCGAGTATCGTCGCCAACTTCGGGCCGTTCGATCTTGATGATATCGGCGCCGAGATCGCCCAAGATCTGTGTGCAACTCGGTCCTGCCAAAACGCGCGTCAGATCGAACACGCGAATTCCAGTGAGCGGGCCGCTCATCGTGGCCTCGTGGCATTCAGTATCATTCAGGTTTTCCTAATTAAGTTCCAAAAATTTCTCGCAGCTGCGTTGGCGCACCTTTTTACCAATTCCTCTGCGCAAATCCCCGGCCGGTCCCAATTGGCGCAAACATAGTCAGCATCGAACATCCAAGCGGGGAAAGCGTCTGGGGAAGCTGTACAGATTCAGGTTCAAAGGACAGAGAATCCTATCGCATGAAAGTTGGAGATTCTAACCAATTGACTGGGGCGAGAAACGTTCGCAGTTGTTGACTTGGGCAGGTTGGTTGGTCGATCAGGTGTATTTCAGCTTGAGTACGTCGCGGGCGCTGTCCTCGAGGGAGCGTTCACCGCGCTCGAGGGTGTCGCAGATCGCGTCGAGGTTACCGTCGCCGTGTCGCAGCAGCCGCTCCTGCAGCAGGGCGCCGGCCCGGCTCGCCAGCAGGCGGCGAGTACGCTCTCGCCGTCGCCTGGTGCTATCCCCACCGTCTTTTACTCCATGATAAACGATCGCGTCCACCAGCTCATCGAGTCCGCTGGCAGTCGTTGCTGTCGTCTGCAAAACCGGCACCTGGCCGTGCACAGGCGGTCGAAGCGCCAGCATCGCCTTGAGTTGTTGAACCGTTAGATCGGCACCTGCCAGGTCTGCTTTGTTGACGACCAGAATGTCAGCTATCTCAAGCACTCCAGCTTTCAGTGTCTGGACATGGTCTCCCATTCCCGGCGCACACAGAACGACTATGGTCTGCGCTATTTCAGCGATCTCGATTTCAGACTGGCCAGTACCTACAGTTTCCAGGATGATGCGGCCAAAGCCTGCGAATTCAAGAATATCGATGATGCTGTGAACGGCGGGAGTAAGGCCTCCGAGATGACCTCGCGTGGAAAGCGATCGAATAAATACGCCATCATCAGCATTGTGACTGTGCATACGCAGTCGATCACCCAGAATTGCGCCACCGCTGATCGGACTCGACGGATCCACAGCAACAACGGCGACAGTGTGTGAAAGTCTCCTTAGCGTGGAAATCAGCCCGTCGATGAGCGTGGATTTACCCGATCCTGGTGGTCCGGTGATACCGATGATCTGCGCGTGGCCGGTGTGCGGCCCGATTTCCTGGCACAGGCCGGTGATCCGGGCCTGATCGGTTTCGGCGAGGGTGATCGCCCGGCCAATTGCGCGACGGTCACCGGCTTTCAGCGCGCGGATCAGTGATCTTGGTTTTGATTCCAGGACGTCCAAATTCAGTCAACTATAAGCGGATGACCAAATCCAAGTTCCTGCCGCAGACAGCCGACAACTTCTCCATGGGTAACGCCGGCGGCTGTCGCCTCGACCACTTTGCTAAACACATTGTCGTTTTTCGAGTTGGCAGCGCGGCTCAGTTCGGCCAGGGTGCGTTTGACGTCTGCCTGGCTGCGCTCGTTTTTGAAGCGACGTAACTGTTCTACTTGGGCACGCATCTTCTCTGCAGCAGGTCGTACGGTCGGGGTCACCGTTTGCTGGTCTTCAGCAGGCGGCGTGCGGTAGCAGTTGACACCGATAATTTTCTGCTCGCCGCTGTCAACGCGACTTTGCCAGTTGAGAGCCGATTCCCCGATTATGCGCTGAACCAATCCCGATTCGACGGCCTTGAACATACCCCCCTCGTTTTCCACCACAGCCATGACATTAAGGATCTTTTTTTCCATCTGGTCTGTGAGGTCTTCGACGTACCATGAACCACCGAGTGGGTCGATTACGTCGCACAGGCCGGCCTCCTCGCGGAGGATATTCTGGGTTGCAACTGCAATACGTGCCGGGTGTTCGTTGGGGACATTGCTCACTTCATCATAGGCATCTGTGTGTAACGACTGCAATCCACCCAGGATGCCAGCGATAGCTTGGGTAGAGACGCGAGTGATATTATTGAGTGGTTGCTGACGCGTCAGGTCTGCTCCTGAAGTCTGGCCGTGAAACTTAAAGCGCCGAGCATGGGCGGTTTTTGCACCCAGCTCGTTCTGCGTCAGATTAGCCCAGATTCGCCGCCCCGCGCGAAACTTTGCCACTTCTTCAAAAAGACTCATTGAGATATCAAAGAAAAAGGTGAATCGGGGTAGGAAATCGTCAGGATCCATACCATGCTCAAGACAGTCTCTGCCGTACTGCAAGGCTGATGACAGGGTGAAACCCATAGCTTGGGCCGGTGTGGCACCAGCTTGCTGCATATGCTGCCCAACCACTGATAATGGGTTCCAGTGGGGAATCCGTTGACGGCAGAAAGCGATGTGGTCGACCAAAATTCGTCTGGCGCCTTCTAGCGACAACCTGAAAAACATGTGGTTTGCAACAAAGTGTGAAAGGAAATCGCTTTGGTTAGAGGTGCCAGAGATATGTTGCCAGGAAATACTGCGTCGATCAGCAGTATTGAGCACGAACGACAGCAGGGTAAATGGTGAGGGGTCGTTCATGGCAGTTGAAATTGAACCAATGTCCACACCCTTCAAAGCCGAATCCATGTGGTCCGCTGTGTTGATCACTGTGCCGCAGGTACCCAAAAGCGGCAAAGGCACATCGTCGCAGTCGTTCCCACGGTAGACAGAATTGCAGGGGATAAGGCTGATCGCGGTTGTACCGGCATCAATCAATTGCAAGACCCGTTTGTTGTACTCATCTGGCGTCCCCTGTCCGATTAACTGACGCTGGCTCCAGGTCTTGCCTCGATGCATCGTTGTATAGATGCCCCGGGTATAAGGTACCTGGCCGGGGAAGCCCAGGGCCTCAAGGTAGTTTTCAGCGCTATCTCGGGTTGGCCCATACAGGGGTTGGATCGGGATGCCGGAACGGTTTTGCACCGGGACTTTGCTGTGTATGTTTTGATCGTATTCCTTCTCCCACTGAGCGTGGGCTTGATCATAGAGATCAGTTGAGGCAGGGTTTGTGCGCCGACGCATGACTGCTCCTCCTATATAAACTCGGTGTCTCGTTCGTGGCGGGCGGCTGCAGCGAAGCCGCTGATTTGTTCAACGATTGTGCCCCGGTCTGTTCCCGGGCCCAGTATGGCGCTGACTCCAGATTCGAGTAGCAGCGGGTATTCCTCATCAGGGACGATGCCTCCGACCACGACTCGTACATGGGTCAAGTCCGCAGCAGTGAGTCGGGACATGAGATCTGGAATAATGAGGTGGTCGGTCGATAAAGAACTTATTCCGACAAGGTCAACATCTTCATCACCGGCCAGCCGTACTACGGCGTCGAGAGACTGCCAAGGGGGTGTATAGATGACTTCCATGCCGGCATCGCGCAAATATGCAGCGACGATGCGGCTACCCCGATCGTGGCCATCCAGACCGACCTTGGTGACGAGTATTCGGTAAGGTATTTGGTTCGGTGCGTTCACGGTATTTGTTCGGTCAGCGTCGTATCAAAGTGATTAAATCAACAGCGCAAGCACTCGCTGCAGTTGTGGCTGCGTCGACTGACAAGGGCCACCGATCGGCATCTAATTCAACTGGATAACCGCTGACTTTATACTTGTATCTCGAGAGCCTGTAAAGATGTTGCCTCACACCTCAGATTGATCGAGACATGCCTAAGCAACTCGCAGTAGTGATGATCCACGGCATCGGTCGTCAGCGACCCGATTATGCCGCCCGCATGATGCGTAACATTGAACGGCAGCTGGTCGTACAAGGGTATGAACCGGATGCAATCGCTTGGCAGCCGGTCTACTGGGATGACATCCTCGCGCCTGCAGAGAAAGCCTACCTCAAACGAAGTCTGGACACCGCATCGTTGAGAGCGCACCGACTGCGCGAACTGGTGGTTACGGTGCTGGGAGATGCCACAGGCTATCGCCAGTTGTCGGCCGGACGAGCTTCTTCTGATGAGTTAAGAGTCTACCGCGTCGTTCATAAACGAATTCAGCAGAACATCGCTTCGCTTTATCACGATCAGCTGGGTAGCCACCCGGTGCCAATGGTTGTTTTGGCACATTCTTTCGGCGGTCATATCCTGTCAAATTATGTCTGGGACAGCCAGCGTTGGCCTCGACAGGAGTTGTCTGCTTTTGAGCGAATGAACTGGCTGACAGGAATCATTACGTTCGGTTGCAATATACCGCTGTTTACGTTTGCCTGTCCGAAGATCGTGCCGATCAGTTTTCCACCACCGCGGCTAGCAAAACGCCTGAAGTCAAAGGCCCGATGGCTGAATTATTATGATCCAGACGATGTCCTGGCCTGGCCACTGAAATCGGTCAACGCTGCCTATGCGCGGGTTGTGAGCGATGATCGATTGATTAATGTCGGGGGTGCGATGATCAGCCGAACACCGTTTTCTCATCTTCGATACTGGTCTGATCTCGGATTCGCTCGCGAGGTAGCGGCATTTCTGGTAACACTGTTGTGAAGACCCTGGTAGCTCCAGTCGTCCAAGGACTCTCAACTCGGCTACGCCGGCGGGGCTGTTCTGGACCCGGAGATGTGCACTATCATCTGAACTGAGCTGTCACACTATTCCAATAACACTGATGAGAACACAATGTACGAGCAACTACTGACCGGTGCGCGGGCCCTGCAATCGCAGACGGTGGCAATGAGGCGGGATATTCACCGAGAACCGGAGCTGGGGCTGGATCTGCCACGGACGCGGGCAACTGTTCTGGATGGCCTATCCGGTCTGGATCTAGAGATCAACCTATCGCAGGCGACAACGGGTTTAGTAGCGATCCTGCGCGGCGCTCGTCCAGGCCCCAATGTCCTGCTGCGTGGTGATATGGATGCACTGCCGATGTCTGAGGACACCGGGTTGCCGTATGCATCCCAAACACCGGGACGTATGCACGCCTGTGGCCACGATGCGCACACCGCTATGCTTGCCAGTGCCGCTCATCTGTTGAGTGAACGTGTAGAACATATCAGTGGCAACGTCTTGTTTATGTTTCAACCCGGAGAAGAAGGATATGGCGGAGCCAAGGTCATGCTGGATGAAGGTGTGCTAGAAGCGGGCGGAAAACCCGACTCGGTTTTTGCTCTGCACGTCGCACCAGAGCTTCCCTCAGGCGTGGTGGGTTGTCGCAGTGGACCAATCCTAGCCGCAGCCGATACTGTTCACGGCCGCATCATCGGCCGGGGAGGCCATGGTTCCATGCCGCATAACGCTGCAGATCCTGTACCGGTCGCATGCGAGGTGGTGCAGGCCATACAGACATTGGTCACTCGACGGTTCAGCGTATTTGAGCCGGTAGTTGCAACGGTGGGGCGAATACAGGCCGGTACAACCAATAACGTCATACCCCAAAGTGCAGAACTCGACATCACCCTGCGCTCTTTGTCGGAAGACACCCGAGAACGATTGGCATCCGGTGTTTGCGGTCTAATCGAGCAGATCGCTGTCGCTCACGGTCTGCAGGGCGAGGCCAAGCTCAAACGTGGATACCCACCAACCATCAATCATGCTGCGGGCTCAGGACTCGTCGCAGCGGCGGCAAAGGCCCTGCTCGGAGAAGAAGGCTATCGCTTAATGCCAGAGCCGTTCATGGCGGCCGAAGATTTTTCCTACCTGCTACAGCGTTATAACGGCGCATTCGCATTTCTGGGAGTAGCGCCACCGGGAACAGAAGGTACGGCAGCGCCGTGCCACTCAAATCACATGCTGATCGATGAGGATGCAATGGCTGTCGGTGTTGCGATGCATGCGGCCATCGTACTGACGAGTCTTGATGGATCGGCTTGACCGACCAGGATGACGTGGAAAATGGTCAGTAAACGCACAACATCGCCAGCTCGACGGCTTGTGCTGGGGTGTAGACGGCAGGCTGAACAGAGACTAACGACACTTGGCTTGCCCAGTGGTTGGCCTGCCTGCCTTGACCTGTTGGATACGCATCAAGTGCCTGAAACAGACGATTCTGGCAGATCGCTTTTTTACTCTCGTAAGGAAGTTATTGACACCGCGCGTTTGCTTTACCAGACCTATTGTGTGGAAAACTGGCTGAAAGAAAACGATGCTGAGCGTGCAACCGCAAGTATGTTGGATCTGCTGGATTTGGCTTTAACCGCAGGGCTGACGGATGCGATAGACAGTGAACACGCAGCCAGTACACAGACCAAAAGGCAACAGGTCAAAAGAGGGGATCTACGCTGGTGGCGCCGGGTGGCAACAGCGCTGCGTAAGCGAAACGGCACATTATCGAATCTGGAGATAGCCCGGCGTATCGATCCTCGGCGTCACCACACTATCCGTAAATATCTCTAAGACAGCCGATCACGAACCCGATCCGCGGACAATGGATCGAGAAACCCCTCGAGTGTGGCTTCGGTTTCCAATGCCATGGCTGATTCCAGGTCAGCAGTCGGTGATTTCCGCAGGGCCAGTTTGAGATTTTTCACCGGTCCGGCAGGCAACACAGCGATCCGTTGTGCGAGAGACCTTGCCAGCGGCATAACCTCATCATCTTCCGCGATTTGCCAACTAAATCCCAGTTCTGCAGCGTCGCTTGCGCTGTAGCGTTCACCCAGCAAAATCATTTCTCGCGCATTCTGAAGGCCGATCTGTTCAACCAACAGGCGGGTCAC
The DNA here is from genome assembly GCA_022450155.1 of Gammaproteobacteria bacterium. Taxonomy (NCBI): domain Bacteria; kingdom Pseudomonadati; phylum Pseudomonadota; class Gammaproteobacteria; species Gammaproteobacteria bacterium. The sequence goes on from JAKUQR010000009.1 coordinate 71,034, forward strand.
ACCACCGGTGACAAACACACCCAGCGAGATTTCAGAAAAAAAAAATCGACAGGACTGAGCCATCACGACAAAGTCGCAGTTAATGGTCCATTCGAGCCCACCACCCACAGCCCAGCCATGAATTGCGCCGACCACCATCTTGTCGTTAAGACAGAGCCCGCGGGTAATGTCCTGAATGTGCTCGATATACGCTCGTGTCTCGGCCGGATTGCGGACCTGCTGATCAAATTCCTTCAGATCGTCACCCGCACAGAACGCGCGGCCAGCACCACACAAAATAATCGTTTGGACATCGGCATCCGCGTTAGCGTGATCCAGAGCCGATTTGAAACCCGAAAGCAATTCAGGATTGATCGCGTTTAACCGATGTGGGCGGTTCAAGGTGATCGTTGCGATGCCTTCAGACACTGAATACAACACTGTTGTGTTCATGACAAATACTCCTTGATGACGCGTTTGGTTTTTCCTTCGCTTCGGGGCAGGTTGCCCGGCGCCAGGAGCTTAAGCTCCACGGTGAGTCGAAGCACTTGGCCAATATGATGGGAGAGTCGAGCCAAGAGATGATCCGACGGGTGGGCACTATTGTTCAGCTCAACTTCCAGCGGCAGCCTATCGTAGGGCCCTTTGTGTGTCAGGCGAATTCGGTACTCACCGTTCAATTCGGGACAAGAAAGGACCGCGGCTGATACGCCAGAGGGATAGGTATTTACACCCCGGACAACGATCATTTCATCCGTACGGCCAATAACCCGGAATCGCGGTGCGGTCCGACCGCACTGACACATATCGGTGCTGGTCAGGCGCACCAGGTCGCCTGTCCGAAACCGAACCAGCGACTGACAGTCCTTCGAAAGGTTGGTTAAAACCAGTTCTCCTTCGGTACCGGCTCGCCAGGGTTGTGGTTCGCTCGTATTGACGTTAACCAACTCAGGCAGCGCCACATCAAGCGCCAGAAAATGAAGGTCAGCCTGATCGGTACACTGACCGGCGAAGTTGCACAGGAAGTCGCTGACGCCATAGTTGGCATTCATCGCTTGCATACCCCACACTGTTTCCAGGCGTTGCCTGAACGTTGGGTCATCGAGTCCGGCTTCACCGCCCATGAATCCCTTGCGCAGACCGAGATCGCGGGGAGTCAACTCCGGAAAGCGCTCGGTGATGACCTGTTCCAGCCGTGCCGGGTAAGACGGTGTACAGGAGATCGCATTAATACCCACATCGAGAATTGTACGTATAAGAAGTTCGCTGCCCCCGCTGCCATACGGCACGACCAGAGCGCCGGTACTTTCTAGGCCGAGGTGGTCTGTCAGGCCACCCATCCACAACTGATAATTTAGACAGTGAACCACGATGTCGCCCGGACCCAAACCTGCTGCAGACTGACTGCGGCCGGCAATGTGTGCCTGCATCAAAGCGTCAGCACTCGACAGCGCAATGTTCATCGCGTGGCCGCTTGTTCCCGACGTACGATGCAGTCGTACGACACGGTTAGACGGGAACCCCAGATAGCTACCAAAAGGCGGATGTACAGACTGATCGGTCCGCAACATATCCTTATCTGTTAGAGGAAGTTCAGCAATATCGTCCAGATCTAACGGGAACGAGAACGGTGCCGCTGGGTGGTATCGTCGGTAGAACTCTGAATTGGATAAGTGCTGGCGCTGTTGAGCCCAGTTGTTCTGTTGAACCTCTCTTAGATCCGGTAGAGGTAGAAATGGCGCATTCACTATAAATGTCATGCCTGGCCTGCGGATTTCTGCTGCCACAATAGTTGGGTGGCGACATCAGATCTACAACATGGTACAAGAGCAGCCTGATATTTGGCACTACTCACGTTTGAGTCCCTGTTGACAGCTTTCTTGATTCACATTGTTCTACACCAGTTGCTGCCTCTGGTTGCAGCCTGGTTGTTCTTTCGTAACAGGTGGAAACGCGCCTGGCTGATCATGCTGGCCACCATGCTGGTTGACCTTGATCACCTAGCGGCCGATCCCATAGTCGATCCTGACCGTTGCAGCATTGGGTTTCATCTGCTGCACAGCTGGCCTGCAGTCGCTGTATACGTGGCCACCTTGTTTGTGCCGTGGGTTCGACTGCTTGGTGCCGGATTGGTTATTCACATGGGGCTCGATGGGCTCGACTGTCTTTGAGGGTAACACAGCCCTGACGGGTTGCATTTAACCAACCCGGAAGAGGCATAATCAGGAGTCAAGAGCGCAATTGCGAGGAATTCAGGGATGGGCCGAATTACCGATTCTCACACCTACGCGCGACGCAGAGTATTGGCCGCCGGGCTCGCGTTGTCTGCCGTGGGTGGGTTTACGGCGTTGCGTTATGGCGAACGACTCACAGCGCGTGCAGGTCAGGTACAGGGTCATTCATCTGAAGCACCCCGCCTATCGGGCGACGACGATGGCTCGACCGCAGTCGCCAGTGCAGGCAAATCACATCGCCTTACGACGAAGTACGCCGCCACGCACTACAACAACGCTTATGAATTCGGCTGGGAAAAGACAGATCCCTTCCGTCGATCAGTAGATTTCAATCTCTCGCCGTGGTCAGTAACTTTTGATGGCCTTTGCCACAGACCTGGCACATTCGATATTGATGAGTTGATGGGGATGCCCTTCAGCCACCTGGAAGAAAGGATCTATGATTTTCGTTGTGTTGAAGCCTGGTCTATGGTGATCCCCTACAACGGGCGGCCACTGAGAGACATCATCAAGGTGGTGGAACCTATGAGATCTGCGCGCTATGTGGCATTCACCAGCGTGTATCGGCCAGATGAGTTGCCCGGACAGGCTTCTGTTTTCAGCACGCTTGAATGGCCGTATGTCGAAGCGCTGACACTGGAAGAGGCGATCCACCCACTGACATTTGCGACTTTCGGAGTATATGGTGACCAGCATCTACCGCAAAATGGTTTGCCGTTTCGCATTACCGTGCCGTGGAAGTACGGGTTTAAGTCTCCCAAGTTTATTGTCCGGATCACCTTTACACAGGACAGGCCAGTTGCGACTTGGCACCGGGAGAATCCGTCGGAATATGGTTGGTACAGCAATGTTTATCCTTCGATTTCTCATCCTCGATGGAGCCAGGCAACTGAGCGTCGAATCTGGGGTGATGGGGATATTGAACGTATTCCTTCGCGCCCGTTTAACGGTTACGCCGAGCAGGTCGCGCACCTTTACCCTGGTAGCAAGCAACAGTACCGGTGAGCCGATTCGCAATTCACGCACTACTGTCAGTCCCAGGCGTGTTGTTGATCTATGGTTGGCAGACGGATCAACTGGGTGTAGATGCGGAAAAGACCGTAATCTGGGAAACCGGTATCTGGGCTTTTAACCTTCTAATAACTGTTCTTGTGCTGCCGGTGATCGTACGCTGGGCACAGTGGAGCACACTTTTGCGTTACCGTCGAGCGGTGGGGTTGTGGGTTTTCGCCTACGCTTCAGCGCACCTCGTGTGTTTCCTCACGTTTCTGCTGGGCTGGGACATCGCTCGTCTGGGCGAGGAGGTGAGCGAGCGCCCCTACGTGCTGGCGGGGTTCAGCGCTTGGCTCATACTGCTGATCATGGCGCTGACCTCGACCCGGCGTTGGATGCGTCGTCTGGGTCGGTGGTGGAAACGGTTACACACGATGGTTTACGGGGTGCTTGGACTCGCTGCTGTGCACTATCTGCTCATGATACGCAGTGACTGGGCCTGGCCGGTGGCGTATGCGGTGTGTGCCGTGACACTGCTCGTGATGCGGTTGATCCACCACCGGCAGGTGACGATAACTGGCCGCTGAAAAATAACTGTCATTATGTAATTTATCAATGAATAATTATTTCTTATGCGGTGAACAAGAATCTTTGAATAAGCAGTAGCGTAGTTTCAAGGTATCTTGCTGGGACTGGATGATTTCTCCTTTAATAACCTGTAGCCCTGCGCATGCCCCCTATATTGTACGCAGGGTTTTTTCTGGGTTGCGACTGCAAACTGCAGACCTTGAGCCTAAAGGGTGAACCGGTGTTGCGGGGGAAAATATCAGAGCGTTTTACTGGTCGTTGGTATGTATCCTGCCTTTCAACGTTGATTCAATGTAGTCCATTCGCCGGTGAACAATGGCTTCCGCGGCTTCCGGGTCGCCCTGGTGGAGTGCACGGGCAAGTTCTGCCCGGATCCGAGCAAAGACAGGGATGTCGGCGTGTTTCTGAAAATGGATGTATCGAAGCCGGCGGTTTTCGCCCACAAGAAGCCTTGTCGCGCGACAGACGTGTTCATTGTGGCAGGCATCGCAAAAAAGATTGAACATTGTCTTGTCCAACTGCATGATCGAGTCCAGGTCTGGAGTCCGGGCAACCTTGTCGTAAGCAACTGCAATATCGCCAAAAGCCTGTTTTTGTTCCGAGGTGGCTCTGACAGCACCGGTTCTGGCCATCAAAGCAAGCAAAGTACGGCTCAGCTCGACCCGCAGGAACTGACCTTCATAGTCGACCCGGGTGATTTTGATGCCTTTGCGGGGGAGGATTTCAACCAGTCCTTCTCTGGAGAGTCGCTGCAGTGACTCACGAACAGGTGTACGACCAATTCCGATCAACTGCTGTAAACTATTTTCACTGTGGCTTGAGCCGGGCTTAAGTTGCAGCGTAACAATCAGTTCTTCAAGTTTTTCATAGGCAAGTGTTGTCTGACTGCGTCGGGCCTGAGAAAGTGAAGTGACGGTGGCGCTCATCGATGGCAAAGTGAATCCGGCTGTTGCGTTTAGCTCGGTCGGTCAGGGGCCCTCAGGGTTGCGCGGGTGAACTCCTCAAGGTAATCCATCAGCGCGTCAACGGCAGCGGCTGCTGTTTCTGGGTCGCCTTCAGCTACTTTTCGGGCAAGGTTGGCGTGTAGGCTGGAACACAAAGGCATATTGGCGGTGGTCTTGTAATGAACGAACCAGAATCGCCTCGCAAGTCCGTGGATCAGACCAATGGCCCGGCTCGCGTATTCGTTGTGAGCTACTTGTGCCATTAGCTGGTTGAGTGCGTAGTCCTGTCGCAGGAAATCGATATCACTCCCTGCAGCGGCTGCCTCGTCTATCGCATCAGCGATGACTATGAGCGCCAAACGCTCTGCTTTTGTAGCTCTCAAAGCACCTGATCTTGCCAGCAGATTTTCCAGATTACGTCGCAACTCCAGCATCAGAAGCTGTTTGGCCGGATTAAGGTCGGTTACCTCAATACCTTTACGCGGCAAAATCCTGATCAGCCCTTCGCGTTCCAATTTCTGCAGTGCTTCTCTGATGGGTGTTCGACCAATGTTAAGTTGTTCGACAAGGGTTGCTTCCGACAAATTAGCGCCTGGTTCCAGCACCGTAGTAACGATTAGCTCTTCAAGCTGTTCGTACGCGGTTGTCGTTAGACTTTTTCGTATGCTTAAGTCAGATTTTAGGTTTGGACTTGCCATGATTATTGCCTTCGAAATTCAAATTATTCAGTGAGTGGTTGTTTGCGCAGCCTGTATCCAGTGCTCAGTGTGGGAATATAAGGATGACTGACCAAGATCCAGCTGATCATATTTCAGTAATATGCCTAGAATCATATGATCATATTTCAGTAATATGCCTAGAATCATAACGGGTAAGGATGTACGAACTGTTCCAGAGACGCCGTCGTTGCGTGTACATACGGCTTATTTTGCGTGTACTCGAGACCCAGGTAGTTGCCCATAATGCCCAAGTCGCTGAATTACCAGATCACAGCACAATTTCAGCAAGTGCTGGACCTTCTGAGTGTGGGGACGCCCGCGGTGGTGTTTGTAACTGGTTCAGCCGGCACCGGCAAATCCACCCTGATCGAGGTCTTGCGTGCTGAATTGGACCGACGTCTGGTCGTTTTGGCACCAACTGGTGTGGCAGCGCTCAATGTTCAGGGACAAACCATTCATTCGTTCTTTCAGTTGCCACCAGGGCCACAACCCAAGGCCAAGAAAGTTCTCGGCCCGGCTCGGGACGTCATCGCGCAAATGGATATTCTGGTTATCGATGAAGTCTCCATGGTGCGAGCAGATTTGCTGGATGCGGTCGACGAAGCGTTACGCTTAAACACGAAGAAAAAATCGGCACGTTTCGGCGGCAAAACTGTCGTGCTTGTTGGAGATATGCATCAGTTGCCACCTGTTATCGCCGGCTGCGAGGAACGGCAGCTGTTTGAAGACGCCTACGAATCACCTTACTTTTTTAGTGCCGATTGCCTTAAGCATGAGTCACTGGCATGCGTAACACTGACTGAGTCATTCCGCCAGTCCGACGAGAAGTTCATTCAACTGCTGGATAACATTCGGTTGGGCCGGCATCTTGAGCACACGGTGCAAGCGCTGAATGCTTCTATAGGCGATAGAATGAGTGATGCAGAGAATCGATTGGTTCTGACGGCGGTAAATGCGCGGGCACGCCAGTTCAATGAACAGCAACTCGGTCGGCTGACGGGAAATGAATGGCTCTATAGTGCTGAGCTCAAAGGGGACTGGCTGGAGAATGAAACCCAGTTGCCTTCACCGACTGAGCTTCGCCTTAAGGCCGACGCGCAGGTCATGTTCACAAAAAATGGCCCTGACTGGGTAAACGGCACTCTAGGCAGAGTGGTCGATCTCGATCACGAGTCTATTGAGGTAGAGCTTTTATCAGACACAGGCTCGGGTGCAGTCGTAGGCGTTGAGCGAGAATCCTGGGAACGTTACCGTTACAAGTGGGATGCCAAAAGACGTCACGTCGACACCGAGGTTATTGGAACCTACACCCAGTTTCCATTTATTCTCGCCTGGGCAGTTACAGTGCACAAAGCGCAAGGCCTGACGCTGGATAACATCGACATCGACCTTGGTCGTGGTTTTTTTGCGGCTGGTCAGGCTTATGTCGCGCTCAGTCGTTGCCGTACTCTGGAAGGTATTGCTTTTAACCGCCCCTTGCGTGCAGAAGATATTCGTTGCGACCCTGTCATCCAGTCGTTTTATGCCGGCCTTTATCAGCCAGAATTCTGATCAACACTCAAAAAGCGATTTTGCTGCCGCACGGCTGTTGGGACGATAGCGCCACAAAGGCTTGCTGAAGTCGGGCTGGATCAATTGGCACAGCTCTGCCTCTGTCGATGCCGCTGCAAGCAGCCAGCGAATGCTGTTGGCAGTATCAACCACCTTTTTTACCCACTTGTTGCCATTTTGCAACTGGAAGGACTCCATCCCCGTTGGACAAATGTAATCGAGTACAGCCGACGGCCAGGCACCACTTTCCTGTCGAATAGCCATTGCATAGGTACTGACCTGAAAAGCATGATCGTCGATAATGCTGCGGCGCCGTTTGCCGGAAGTCTTGAGTTCACGGACCTCCCCTGGGTAACGCAAATCGATGTAACCGATGACCGGCACCTCAATGTCCTGTAACGAGAGATTGATGGGTTGTTGGTAGGAAAGCGGTTTATCCCAATCACTCATGATCGGGTAGCAGCGCTGCATACAGGCAATGACGACGTCGCGTTCCTTTGCAATCGCGTGTTGGGCATAGACCTCATCGGTTTTGCTTATCAGTGCATCGTAAGTACGGGTGGCCAGGTCACAGGCCGAGGACTGGTTCATCGAGTCCTCGTCAGACAGCAGTGCACCAATTGTCTCGTCTACTGCAGAGCCCCGGTGCATGGCAGGGCTGCCCTGCTCACGAATGTTGTAGACCAAGTACAGAATTCCCAGCGCTGGATCGGCCCGGAACTGATTCATGGATGTGGCCGACAGGTGTTCGACGCCAAATCGGGCAAACGGGTTATCCATTAAAAGATTCCTGCAGCAGCTGAGAGTGAGCAGCTATCTTAACCGCCCGCTGGCTGGAACGGACAGAACAAGTTTCAGCAGGTCTCAGGTTGGGGCACCGCGGTAAAAGTGCCACAAGAAAAGACTACCCACGGTACGCCATGGCATCCAGTGGGCGACAGCCGCACGGGTCTCGTCGGCGCTGGGCCGGTTGTCCCAACCCTTGAGTTTCTGCAGTGCACGCTGCAACGCAAGGTCACCTGCGGGAAAGACATCTGGCCTTTGCAGCGAGAACATCAAATAGACTTCAGCACTCCAGCGCCCCAACCCACGCAGCATACAAATAGACGCAATGACCTGGCTATCCGCTTGCTGCTCAAGAGCGATTGGGTCGAATTGTCCGGTCACGATCGCCTGGGCCAGGCTATTGACATATTCCACTTTGCGGCCCGACAGCCCGGCCTTGCGCAGTGCACCATCGGACAGTGCCAGTGTCGCGGGGGCTGATATTTCCGGCAGCAGGGCCCGTACTCGGCCCATGATGGATTGGGCTGCCCCGGTTGAGATCTGCTGGCTGACAATGATGGATAGCAATGCCTTGAAACCGACTGGCCGGATACGAGGCTCGGGGTAGCCGACCCGTTTCAGCGCCTGAGCGACGTCACAGTCGTTTGCTGCAATGACGCTCAGGCCTTTGCGGATAGTTCGCCGGTCAATCAACATGCGTTATCGCCGCTCCATCTGTCAGCACATCAGCTACGGGTTATGGGTTTGTATCGGATACGACGCGGCTGGGCGTCGCCGCCGAGTCGTCGCTGACGGTCCTGTTCATATTCCTCGAAGTTACCGGCGAACCAGTTGACTTGGCTGTTTCCTTCGAAAGCCAGAATGTGGGTCGCAATGCGGTCCAGGAACCACCGATCATGAGAAATCACCACCACACAGCCGGGGAAATTGAGTAGTGCCTGTTCCAGAGCACGCAGTGTTTCAACGTCCAGATTGTTGGTGGGTTCATCGAGCAGAAGTACATTACCGCCACTACGAAGAAGCTTGGCCAGGTGAACGCGGTTGCGTTCTCCTCCGGACAAATCCCGAACACGCTTTTGCTGATCGCTACCTTTGAAATTGAAACGGGAGACGTAGGCTCTCGACGGTGTCTGGTAGGAACCGATCTCAAGTGTGTCCTGACGATCAGAAATTTCTTCCCACACCGTCTGGTTGTCATCGAGTGCATCTCGACTCTGATCCACGTAAGCAATCTTGACAGTCTCACCGATTGTTATGCTGCCTTGGTCGGGTGACTCTGCGCCGACCAGCATTCTGAACAGAGTGGTTTTGCCAGCACCGTTGGCGCCGATAATGCCGACGATGGCCCCCGGGGGGAGAGCGAAAGAAAGATTATCGATAAGCAATTTGTCGCCATAGCCCTTGGTGAGTTGGTCGACCTCTATCGCTTTGTCACCAAGTCTGGGGCCTGGCGGGATGTAGATCTCGTTGGTTTCATTTCGTGCCTGGTAGTCTGCTTCAACCAGATCCTTGAAGCGCTGGAGCCTGGCTTTGTTCTTTGCCTGTCTACCCTTCGGGTTGGTGCGCACCCACTCGAGTTCAGACTCAATCGTCTTACGCCGAGCAGACTGGGACTTTTCTTCCATTTTCAGGCGAGTATGCTTTTGTTCCAGCCAGGACGAATAGTTGCCTTCCCAGGGGATACCCTGCCCACGATCGAGTTCGAGGATCCAGCCCGCAACGTTGTCGAGGAAGTATCGGTCATGGGTCACTGCAATGACGGTACCTGGGTAGCGCTCAAGATAACGCTCCAGCCACGCGACCGATTCAGCGTCTAGGTGATTTGTGGGCTCGTCCAACAACAACATGTCTGGCTCTGTGAGCAGCAGGCGGCACAGAGCAACTCGACGCTGCTCACCGCCGGACAGGTGTTCGACCCGTGCGTCCCACGGCGGTAGGCGCAGCGCATCGGCCGCTATCTCGAGATTGCGGTCAAGTTCCCAGGCACCCAGTGCATCTATCTGAGTCTGCAGCTCGCCCTGCTCTTCAATCAGAGCGGCCATCTCATCGTCTTCTAGGGGCTCTGCAAACCGCAAGCTGACTTCATTGAACCGTGTCAGTAGTACCCGCCTGTCGTAGACACCTTCCTCAACGTTGCCGCGCACATCCTTGGTCACATCGAGCACGGGTTCTTGCGGGAGATAGCCGATCTTGAGGTTTTTTTGCGGGATCGCCTCACCTTCAAATTCCGGATCAAGCCCAGCCATGATCCGAAGGACTGTTGATTTCCCAGCGCCATTTAGTCCGAGCACACCGATCTTGGCACCCGGGAAAAACGACAACGAGATGTCCTTGAGAATATATTTTTTCGGTGGGACTACTTTGCCCACACCCATCATGCTGTAAACGTATTGGGCCATTCAGTAATAAAATCAGTGCCTGAGGGGGAGAACCTAAGATTTTACAACGAGCGGATCCTATGCAAACTCAAGAAATTATTTGTTATGGGGTGCTTTTTTTACTAAAATTGTCGTATGGTGTGTCTACAGATTCGAAATGAATCCATACCCCTGAACCTTTTCTTAACCTGAAAGACGAGCAACCAGAACCATGAGCAACTTCTATAGTGCCCCCCTTTCCAAAACCCAGATGTTGAATGCCATTTCCGAACAGACCGGTCTTTCCCGTAAAGATGTCACTGCTGTTGTGGACGGTCTGTCGAGTGTTATTGAGGGCCACCTTAAACCTGGCGCAGCCGGTGTATTCAAACTGCCGGGCTTACTGAAGATCAGTATCGTCGATAAACCTGCCTCCCCACCACGTTGGGGGGTACCCAACCCATTCCGCCCCGGTGAGACCATGAATGTGGCGGCAAAACCTGCCAGCCGGCGGGTTAAAGTATCGGCGATGAAGAATCTTAAGGCGATGGCAGGCTGACCTATTCTGAATCCTGTCAATAAAAACCCCGCCATGAGGCGGGGTTTTTGTATGTTGTATAAGAATCTCTAGACAGCCAGACAGTCATCTGGCAACGCCACAACGGGCGTCAGGTCCCGGTGATGTTTGTAATCCGGTCGCGCAATTTTGGTATAGGCGTTTGAAACCGGATTTAAGATCAGGGAAAAGATGGTGCGATCCCAAGGCGACATATTGTTGGGGGACGCATGCACAAGCGTGTCATGAAAAATCAGCGCCGTGCCTTTCCTGCCGATGGCAGACACAATACCGTTCCGCCTTGCAAGATCGGTGATGGTTGTATCATCGACTACCCACAGCGGGTAGCTTGTGGTGGATGTATCAAGGGATGCAGGATGTTCACCCAGTAGATGCGAACCTGGAATAAACCATAAAGGCCCGTTGAACTCTGTTACATCTTCTAGAAACACATGAAGATTCAACGCCAGAGGCCGGGGGACGCCGTCCTCCTCCCGGTGGGTAGCGAAGTCGTAATGCCACTGCCAGACTTCACCGGAGAATGCCACTTTGACGTTGACTTTGACCTGTTGGATATAGAGTGGTTCGCAAAGGATCTGTTGTGCCGGGGTGAACAGCCGCGGGTGTTGAACCAACCGAGCATACAGGTCATCGCGCAGATGAAGTCCCATGGAGGTACGCACCTGGCCAGAACTTCTCTCTTCAATATTTGAAGGATCACCATCGGCAAACAAGGTCGGTAAGCGAGAATGTAAAAGTTCCACGTCGGTCTCTGAGAAGAGTCCGGGCAGAATCAAAAATCCACTACGCCGAAGTTCGCTCAATTGTGCTGCAGAGAGTTGCATTGAGGATTCGCCGGGTGCTGACTATTCAACCTGCTGTAAAGCGGTCTGGTTCCTTTAAGCAAAATGCCCAGTGCAACCAGCATGCCATTATGACAGGTTCGGTCCGCTGGGGCGGATGGCTTGTCGCCAGGATCTGCCAGCCCCAGAATCACCTACCAGATGACGCCAAAACGTTTACTCGTGGTTGGACATACGCCTTCGGTGAATACACGTCGCCTATTTGACGCCGTGGTAGAAGGTGCGTCGTCGATAGAAATCGAAAACGTAGAGGTTGTAGCGTACCGGCCTTTCGACGCACAGCCGGCGAATGTGCAGGCAGCGCAAGCAGTCATACTGGGGACCACTGAAAACCTGGGGTATATGTCAGGTGCGTTGAAAGACTTTTTCGATCGAATCTATTACCCGTGTCTTGAACACACCAGAGGCATGCCGTATGCGCTCTACATACGCGCTGGTCACGATGGCACCGGTACCCGGCGGAGTATCGAGACCATTGTTAGCGGTTTGGGCTGGAGGGCGGTCCAGGAGCCCCTGATCTGTCGCGGGGACTGGCAAGACGCTTTCGTTGCGCAGTGTCAGGAACTGGGCACTGCCATGGCGGCAGGACTCGAGACAGGTATCTTCTGAGTCCCCACCCTGATCCCGGGGGATCCAGGGGCTATTTGATAGACTGTGTGTTTACTCAGGCCCTCAATGGCCAGGGACAAAAAGACTTCGTTTCCCGGCCACAGTCAGTGAACTTATGAAATTTAGCGTACAACTGTCTTGCGATTACCCTGATCCTGCTTATGGTGGCAAACAGCTGTACGCGGACATGATTGAACAGGCATTGCTTGCCGACCGACTGGGTTTCGATGCGGTCTCGATCACCGAACACCATTTGATCAATCTTCTGATGATGCCGGCACCGCTGCAGTTTGCAGTGAAGATTGCGGGCGTTACTAAACGGGTGAAGATAATTCTGGGCGTCGCGGTACTGCCACTGCACGACATGCGGGTGTACGCCGGCGAATTGGTCTGTGCCGATATATTTACCGATTATCGGCTGCTTGTCGGCCTGGGTCGTGGGGCATTCCCGTTTGAGACTGCCCGCATGGGGATTCCGATAGACAAAACCCTGGAGAAGTTCGATGAATCGGTCGCTGTACTGCAGACTCTGTTGACCGAAGAAGAAGTGTCATGGAGCGGTAAGTACTACCAGTTTGAACCATTGACCGTGATGCCACGCCCGGATCGTGAGATCCCGCTATTGATGAGCGCCGTCAAGCCAGAGGCGATTTATCACTCGACCCGACGGGGCTTCCATATTATGACCACACCACTTGCCGGAGATCACCAGTACATGCTCGACCAGGTGGATGCCTTCGATCGGGGGAAATCCGAGCTTGGGCCGGCAGGTGAGGCGTTGACGCTGTCGCTGTCACGGGTCTCTTTCCTGGTTAAAGATGATGCGGACCGGCGGGCCAAGAATGCAATTGCGCACCACTATTATGGTCGTTTCGACAACATCCGCGGACCCGGCGTGATGCATCACGGCGTAATCTCGCCGTTGCCAAGGACAGTGCCGATCGAAGAAACCGCAGAAAATCTCCTGGTCTGTACACCATCCGAGATGATTGACAAGCTCAAGGTGTACGAGGCCGTCGGGGTCGACCGCTTTATCCTCAATATCAATTTCGGCACCTCGCAACCGGAGATGCTTGAGTGTATTGAAAACTTTGCAACTCAGGTGATGCCGCACTTTGCGGCGCACAATGCGTCCGTTCCGATTAGACAGGTGATCTGATGGCAGCGGTTGCAGTGGATTACCGCGTCCAGGGGGAAGGCCCACCACTCTATATGGTGCACGGCATCGGCTCGCGTAAGGTTACCTGGGATGGGTTGATGCCACAGTTCACACCTTATTTCACCTGCGTCAGTTACGACTTGCGTGGCCACGGTCATAGCCCGGTTCCCACGCCCCCCTACAGCCTGGATGATCTTGTTGAGGATCTCGAGGCCCTGCGCGTCAAACTTGGACACGAGCAGATACATGTTGTTGGGCACTCACTCGGTGGAATGATCGGTCCTGCTTATGCCAGAGCCCATCCGGATCGAGTGAGCTCACTCGGATTACTCAGTACCGCTGCCGGGCGCAGTGACGACGAGCGGAAAAAGTTGTTTGCGCTCATTGCCCAAATGGAGCGGGAGGGTGTGGCACCGGTACTGGATACCCTGCTGGATCGCTGGTACACCGACGAATTTGTACGCGCACGGCCAGATCTGGTCGAGCAACGCAAACAACAGGTGATCGATACGTTAACTGATGTTTTTCTGAGCGTCTTTCGTATTTACGCCACCACCGAGATGGGTCCTTGGCTCCATGAGATTGAAACACCTTGCCTGGTTTTGACAGGCGAACTGGACGGCGGTTGCAACCCGCGGCTTAATCACTTTATTGCCGGTGAACTGCCGCAGTCGGAATTTGTTGTTCTCGATGGATTGAAGCACTCAATCCTGATGGAGGCACCCAACCGGGTGGCAGCACCGCTTAAGAGGTTTCTATTCAAGCACCGCTGATTCGCCGGTTGTCGCTGAACGAACAGCATGGGATCGATTCTTGGAGTCGAGTTTTCACAAGTTTATGCGGTGAGAAAACGGCAGAACAGAGTGGTTTTACCCGCATTGTTGGTCTAACCCGGATGCAAGGCTCAATTCTATAGGCTCAGGAGCACTGGAAAGTCCGGAACAGACGTGGTTGAACCTGTCAGGGTCGAGGAGTACAGTGCGCCGTTTCCTCTTCGGTTTGGCTGTTTGAGCAGTCCCGTTATCAGCTACCTACGAAGTGAATCTATGAGAGAAGATAAAGTCGCCCGTCCAAACCGGCTACGGCACATTGTGCTCAACTCGCACCCGACCGGAGATCAGTCGCCGATCGAGTTGAACTGGGGTGCGGTTAACGCTGCTGATCGCGGGCCCATTGTGACGAACCTTACCGGCGATGGTCGCCATAATGCCATCGGTACGCATTCCGGGTCGTACAGCATTTACCGCGCGCTGGCTGTAGCTGCGGGAGCACTCGACCCTTCGCATCGGCCGGACCTTACGAATACCGCGCCTGTCGCCCGTATTGGACCGCACCCGCAGTGGTCTGATGCCAGTCGCATTGTCTCGATGGACCCATACGGACATCTTGTAGCCCAGTGCTTTGAGGAACAGATAGACGACGGGTTAGACGTTCGTCCCAGCGTCGCTGTAACGCGTGCCAGGTTATCGTTGCCGGAAGTGATCCACGGCAGGCAAGCGGGCCTCCAAGTGGATGGGCGGGTACTGCTTGAAAACGGTGAGATCAACGTCACTAAGATTGCCGTTGAGCCAGTCTGGTATCTGCCCGGCTTGGCAGAACGATTTAGGCTCAACGAGCGGGAGCTGCGGCGCATCCTGTTTGAGCAAACAGGCGGTATGTTTTCTGATCTTGTTACCCGCAGCGACCTCAAAGTCTTCCTGCCACCAATCGGTGGCGCGACGCTGTATATTTTTGGCAATCCGGATTACCTGACCGACAATAGCCGCAGGTTGACTTGTCGAGTACATGACGAGTGTAACGGATCGGATGTTTTTGGCTCGGATATCTGCACCTGTCGACCGTACCTTGTTCACGGGATAGAGGAATGCGTGCGTGAGGCACAAAATGATGGCGTGGGCCTGGTTGTCTATAACCGCAAGGAAGGGCGTGCTCTGGGTGAGGTCACCAAGTTTCTGGTCTACAACGCACGCAAACGGCAGCATGGCGGTGATCGCGCCGATGCGTATTTTGAGCGCACGGAATGTGTCGCCGGTGTCCAGGACGTGCGATTTCAGGAACTGATGCCCGACGTGCTGAACTGGCTCGGCATCAGTCGGATCGATCGTTTCGTCTCCATGAGCAATACGAAGTACGATGCACTCACCACCCAGGGTATTGACGTCGGGGAGCGTGTCTCCCTACCGGACAATCTGATTCCCGAAGATGCGCAGGTTGAGATGGAGGCCAAAAAAGCCGCAGGTTATTACACACCAGGTGAGGTGCCCGACATCGATGACCTCGCAAAGACGCGTGGCCGTCACATCGAAAACTACTGACAGCAAGTCTCTGTCCGTGCTGCTCAGTGCTGCTGCCGTACGACAGCGCTGTCGCTGGATTCTCGAAGCCGCTCGGGCTGGCACACTCAATCACTTCGTTTATGACGATTCTGTGCTGGATGACTGTGCGCAGATCGTGGCACAGGAAACCCGCACCAACTATCCTGACCTGGTGGTCCCTTACCACAGCCGCTGGCGACACTTTGAAACTCCAGCGGGCGATCTGAGCGATCTGTTGCTGGACTATGTGGGTGCCTCGGATGACGGTCGTTGCCGCGCTGAGTTGGATCTTGTATTCATCAGTGTGCTGTTGGATGCCGGTGCCGGTGGCCGCTGGCAGTATCGGGATGACGATACTGGCATGGTCTATCATCGTTCCGAGGGGCTTGCTGTCGCCAGCATCAGAATGTTTGTCGCGGGATTGTTTTCATCGGATCCGGCATCGCCCTGCCAAGTCGATTCAGACGCCCTGATCGCACTCGATGTGAACGGCCTAAAAAGCGGTTTTAAGGCCAATGGCGACAATCCCCTACCCGGTCTGGCAGAGCGCACGTTGCTGCTCAATCGTCTGGGTGAGGTACTCGCCGACTCAGTGGCCACTGGCTTGTGCCGCCCTTGTGACTGGATACTGGACAATTTGGGCGAACGACCAGTGACGGCGGATCATTTGCTTGCGGTGGTTCTGACTCATCTCAATCCCATCTGGCCACAGGGCCACATCGAAGACGGTGTTGCGCTGGGTGATGTTGGGTACCATCCCGTGGCCTGCTCAGCTGAAGAGTTTCCCGGGTTGGTGCCATTTCACAAGCTCAGCCAGTGGTTGACCTACTCCCTGATTGAACCGCTGGCCAGAGGCGGGATCGAGGTGTGCGAACTCAACGGCTTAACCGGCTTGGCCGAGTATCGCAATGGTGGTCTGTTCTTGGACTGCGGGGTCATTCAGGCAGACGGCGCTGCATTGACCCATCAGCCACTGGCTGTCGCATCAGAAATCGTGGTTGAGTGGCGTGCGCTGACCATCGCTTTGCTGGATGAACTGGCACCGCGTGTTCGGCAGTTGCTGGCGCTTAACGAAGATGATTTCCCACTGGCATGCCTGCTTCAGGGGGGCAGTTGGTCAGCCGGGCGCCGCCTGGCTCAGCAGCGCCGCCCAGACGGTTCGGCCCCACTGCGACTGCACATGACGGGCACCGTGTTCTAGAATTAGTCAGGATACAACAGCGAGGCACGATGCATGGACAGCCGTATTACGATAGTTGACCACCCGTTGGTACAGCACAAACTCACCCTCATGCGGGACAGAGATCAGCCCACGGCTTATTTTCGGCAGCTGTTACGGGAAACCGCACTGCTGCTTGCTTATGAGGTGACCCGCGACCTGCCGTTGGAGACCAAACGGATAGAGACACCGATCGAGGCCATGGACGCCCCGGTTCTGTCAGGGAAAAAGCTGTGTTTTGTCTCGGTGTTGCGCGCAGGCAACGGGCTGCTGGAGGGCATGCTGGACCTGTTGCCATCTGCCCGGGTGGGACACGTAGGACTTTATCGTGACCCCGAAACACTCGAAGCTGTGGAATACTATTACAAGGTCCCGCAGGACATCGGTGAACGTCTGGTAATTGTTGTTGACCCTATGCTGGCGACGGCAAATTCGGGGATTGCCGCTGTGGACCGTCTCAAGCAGGGCGGTGCCAGGCGAATCAAATTTGTCTGTCTGCTGGCGGCACCGGAGGGTGTAGCGGCCTTCACTGCTGCCCATCCGGATGTGCATCTCTACACGGCTGCAGTTGATCGACAGTTAAACGAGCATGGCTATATCCTGCCCGGCCTGGGCGATGCCGGTGACCGTATTTACGGAACGCGCTGAGCAGACGCTCGTTATCTGTGGTCTGTGTCAATGGCCCGCTGTACTGCCACCGTCGATCGGCAATGCTGAACCGGTAATAAAAGCTGCGTCGTCGCTGGCAAGGTAGGCGATGGCTTTTGCAATTTCCCCCGGCGTACTCATTCTTTTAAGCGGTGCATAATCGATGATAGCCTGTTCCGCTGCCTGCGGGTCATCCGTCTGGTCAATGCCATCGCGACGGACCATGTCTGTGTCGACATAACCCGGGCATACGCAGTTGACGCGAATCGACGGTGCCAGTTCTAGTGCCATGGCACGGGTTAGGTTTACGACACCGCCCTTGGATGCACAGTAGACCGACAATCCGTTCTCACCTATAAGTCCCGCGTCCGAGGCCAGGTTGACAATATTGCCTTCCGAATCACGCAAATAAGGCAGGGCAGCACGCATGCAGAAAAATGTGCCCTTGAGGTTGGTGTCGATTGTTATGTTCCATATCGCCTCGTCAGATGCCTCCACGGGTAGAAAGTAGGCAACTCCGGCCGAATTGACCAGAATGTCGAGACCACCGAGACCTTTTGCAGCAGTTTCCACAACTGACACACAGCCCGCAGTCGTCTGGATGTCACCGCTGGCAGCAATGAGTTGGTCGCCGCCGCCCAGTTGTTCAATCCCCTGGGCCGTAGAGGCGATCGTGCGGCCATTGATGGCCACTCGTGCACCTGTACTGAGGAAATGCGCTGCTGTCGCATAGCCGATACCGCGCGACGAGCCGGTTACCAAGATTCGTTTGCCGGAGAACGCCATAGTGTGTTCCTGTTTGTCTGGTTAGAAGGTGATGTACGGGCTGACCGTGATCACAGTGCCAATGGCCATGGATACAGTCGCTGACAAATAGAGGTACAATTTTCAGGCGGATGGCATGAGAAGGAAAGGGGCTGAAGCCCCCGACATCACTTTAAAGGCGCTATCGGCGCGAACGGCCCTAGAAGAGGACTTGTTCTATGAGTTATGACCCGCTGCACTCTATCAGTCCTGGTGAAGGACTGAATCATGTTGATTCCTATTGGGCTGCCACAGCCGGTACGCCACCCGGAGATGACGGGCGTCTTCAATCACAGATAGAGACCGATGTTGCCATCATTGGTGGTGGCTACACCGGGCTGAGTTGTGCGTTTCATCTGGCCAAGCGCTATGGTGTCCGCCCTGTGGTGCTGGAGGCCAATCGACCTGTCTGGGGTTGCAGTGGGCGAAATGGCAGTTTTGCCGGACCGGCACTGGGACGTGTCTCGCTCAGTGAGTGGACGACCCGCTGGGGGGAGTCCGGTGCACGCTCTCTCTGGGCTGAGGCGGTGAGCGCAGTAGAGACTGTTCGTTCGCTGATCAAGGAAGGAAATATCGATTGCGATGTTCAGCCCGATGGGCGTATGCGTGTAGCCCACGCCCGCTCTACGGTGAAGAAGCTGGAGGACGACGCCAGGGTTCTGAGCAGTTTTGGAACTGAATTTCAGATGCTCTCCCCATCAGAGATTGCCCAAAATCATTTCAAGGGGGAAGAAGCTCATGCTGCACTGCGCACAACTTATGGTTTTGTGCTTCACCCGATGAAACTGGGTTACGGTATTTTGCGCATGGCGCGTGAAGCTGGTGCGACGGTATATTCTGCTTCCCCGGTGCTGCGCTGGAGCAAGCGTGGGCAAACACACCGCCTCGACACACCCGATGGCAAGGTGCACGCAAAGCGGATCGTATTTGCGACCAATGGCTATACCAACGAACGGTTACACCCCACACTGGACTCCCGGCTGTTACCGGTGCTGTCGAACATCGTGGTCACGCGGCCAATGACTGAAACTGAGATCGGGGAGAGCAATTTTGTGACTACCGATTCGATCAGCGACACCCGTAAGTTTCTCAATTATTTTCGTCGGCTACCAGACGGCCGCGTAATGCTCGGTAGTCGAGGCCCGATTCGGGAAAGTGGTAGTGCGCCTCATCGTGACCGACTGTTGCAAATCATTCGACGAAAATTCCCAGCGTTGCATTCGATTAGCGCCGACTACTTCTGGGGGGGCTGGGTCGCGCTGACGCCCGATTATATGCCCCATGTCGGGCACGCCGAGGATGACCCGACGGCGTTTTACGCCATGGGCTACTGTGGGAGTGGCGTGACAGCAGCCAATCAGGCGGGACGCCGATTGGCGGAATTTTTGGGTGAAAGCAGGCCCATTCCCGTCCAGCTCAACGCGCAGCCGCCACGCTATCCTCTGGCCCGGTTCAGACGGGTGGGCCAGATCGCAGCCTTTCAGTGGTACAGCTTGAGCGATGCGCTGACCTGACACCTCAGAGACAAAAGCACATCGTTTTATCGGGCAATAACGCCTCGACTTACCGATATGGACTACGAAATCTCAGGGGTCGAAATGTGATTCTGAAGCGCCGTGGGTAACTGGAATATTGGCGAATAAAAAAGGATCTACGCCGTCGACGCAACCGATATTTACCCCATACTGGGTAGGGTCTGACCTTCGTTGATGATGGGTGTAGACACCACAGGTTTGGCAGAAATAGTGTTTGGCGGTATTGGTGTGCCATTGGTACAAAGTCAGGTTGTCAGCACCTGAGATGAGCTTAAACTTGTCAAGTGGTATGCCACCCATAACCGTACCCCGTCGCCGGCAGAGCGAGCAGTCGCACCGATTAAGCGCCAGAAACCCTTGGCTGATATCGATCTCAAACTGGATTTTTCCACAATGACAGCTCCCGGTCCGTATGTCACCCATGATGTATTCACCAGATCGGATTGAGAAAACGTGATGATAATCTTTTGCCCGTCCACATGTGCTGATGGCGATACACTGTTACCCTGTGTGGGCGAGTCCAGCCGCAGGCCGGCATCAGCGGATTGCACAAAATCGCAGGCAAAGTTTACGCACAATGATTGGAAAACTGGGACACAGTGGCGCGGCACGCACCAAAATTCAATAAACCTGCCCGCCATCGCCTACAGACTCGATACCAGCGGAAACGCCGTGACAATGATCCACTTGAAACATAAATGAAAACCTGGATTGCCCTTACATCGTCAGAATTGACGACTGACCAGTACTCAGCGATCGACCGATATAGGAGTCTCACATGACCGAAGCACTTTGGCAGCTCAGTGCCTGTGACATCGTACAGGGTATTCGCAACAAGACATTTTCCTGTGAAGAGGTGATGCGCTCCGTGGTGCAGCGGATCGCTGACCGGAACGGTTCAATCAATGCCATCGTCTACGACTATTCGGATGAAGCCGTAGCACAGGCCCAGGAGGCCGACCGGGCACGGTCATCCGGATCGGTGGTGGGATCCTTGCACGGTGTACCGGTCACCATAAAATCCAACATCGACGTGAAGGGTCAACCCACACCGAACGGAGTGCCGACATACAAGAATGTCATTGCAACAGACGATTCACCCGTTGTCCGAAACCTGAAAAACGCTGGCGCGATTATTGTCGGGCGAACCAACACGCCGGAATTCTCCATGCGGCTCACCACCGACAACCCACTTAATGGCCGGACGTACAACCCATGGCACGAAAATGCCTGTCCCGGCGGCTCATCGGGTGGTGCCAGCGCAGCAGCGGCCGCCGGTTTTGGGCCGATACACCATGGCAACGATATCGGCGGGTCATTGCGTTACCCAGCGTCTTTCTGTGGCCTTGCAACCGTAAAACCGAGCTTTGGACGGATCGCGAACTTTGTGCCGTCAGCCATGCCGCCGGAGCGGGGGATGCTGGCCCAACTGATGGCTGTACAGGGAGCAATCTGCCGGCAGGTGTGCGATGTGCGCCTGGCGACGCAGGTCATGGCCGCACCCGATGCACGTGATCCGTTCTGGGTGCCAGTGCCGTTTGATAACTGGCCTGACGAGGGGCCAATCAAGGTCGCTGTGACCCGGGAATCATATGGTTATCCGATCCACCCTGACCTGGTGGTCGGTATTGACCGTGCTGCGGGTTACCTGAGTGATGCGGGCTACCGTGTAGAAGAGGTGACCACACCGTCGATCGAAGACGCAGCCCAGGGCTGGTTTGACCTTCTTGGCAGTGAGCTCGAAGCTTTTATGATGCCACTGGCGAGAGAACATGGCAGTTCGACGATCCAGCAGATTTTTCAATGGTATTTCGAGATGGGCGATGTCGCCGATGCAGAGCGCTATCGTGTGGGCATCAAAGAACGTACCACCATGACACGCGAATGGAACATTTTTCTGGACGAGTATCCCCTGGTCTTAACGCCTTTTTTTATGCAACCGACTCCAGCGTGGGACTGTGACGCAATATCTTTTGAACAAACTCAGGATGTGTTCCGGGCCGCGATGTACAGTACCGGCACCAACTTTCTCAGTCTGCCCGCCGGCGTCGTGCCGATCGGTTTAGTCGAATCGTTACCGACCGGCATCCAGGTCGTTGGCCGTCGCTATCGGGAGGATCTCATCCTCGATGCGATTGAGGCCATCGAAAACCGTGTGGGCGTGCTCAGCCGGCAGCTCTGGGCCCGAGAAGAATAAGTTCCCGGTTGAGTGACTGCTGCCCCAGCTCGCGGATAAAGCCGCGGCTTTATTCAACAGCTTTCTGCAGGTGGGTCTCAAACCTGGCTGGTGATGTGAACTCGATCAGCTCGAGGTCTTCTGAGCAATCGCTTTCGTCGTGCACTATGCCGGGCGGCTGCAGACAACTGTCGCCGGCTTCGAATAAGTGTTCACCATGGTTTTCATACACGAATTTGATCCAGCCTTTCAGTACAAAAAACATTTGAAAATCGAGTGCGTGGGTGTGCGGACCGGTGTGGGGGAATTGTTCAACCGGTTTTTTCACGCGGATCACATGGGCGTTGAACTGACCATGCGTCGCATCACCTATACCCAGGTCGCGGTATTCAAAAAACGAGCGAAGACCTGGCGTCCAGGTCGAGTTCTTAGCATGACTGGTACAGAATTTCTGTGATTGCTGGGACATGTCGTCTCCTTTGTCCCCGTGAATCCTTGAGTTTTCGGTCAGATGCGCTGGCACGCTGTTCTGCTAGTAAAGCATATTTCGGGGTCGTTGGGGGGTAGGCTCGTAGAGGAGCGATCTGGTGATCGAAACCACCTTGAAAAAACAACCTGTAGACCGCATGTTAAGGAGAGACAGAACGAACGAGGGAGCAGTCCTGTGAATGCAGAAAAGAGACCCGATATATCGAACAATTCCGCGCTACTGATCCGTGAGGCGATTATGACCGCATATAGCTTGACGGGGAACCTTTCATCGGCCACCGAATTGTGTGGAGAACTGGCGGATGGGGATTTGCCGCAGGACGTTCAGGCGATGGCCGTATTGACCAAGCTGCACAACATCGCCATGCGGCGCCCTAAACACTAAGTACGTGCGTGTCCAAATGACTTAAGTTCGACCGAAAGATCGGCGCAAAGAAAATATTATCCTCTGGCAACAAAGCGGAAATTAGAGTGAACGACCGGTTTATTTTTCATAACTTCGAAGCAGCCCCAAAGCACGTTGCGCCATTCAGCCATGCTGTTGAGTGTGACGGCTGGATTCAACTGACCGGGCAGATGCCCACGGACCCGAACGACGACAATGCGCCTCTACCAGAAGGCGTAACTGCACAGACTCGGCGCGTGATGGACAATCTGGTGATTGTTCTGAAAAACCTTGGCCTTGGTCTGGGCCATGTGATGTCGTGTCGCATATACCTGACAGAGTTCGAGCGCGATTACGAAACCATGAACGAAGTCTATCGAGATTACTTTACTGAGGGTCGACTACCGGCGCGGACCTGTATTGGGGTGACGGCGCTCGCTCGGGAGGCTCTGGTCGAAATCGATATGGTGGCCCGGCGACACTGATCCCCTGCAGCACGATCCGTTCCTGTGGCCACTGGGTGGTTTACGGCAGGTAGAACTTACCTTCTATCGTTTTGGTAGCCAGGCCCCCGACACGTACTTCGACCGCCTGTCCATTGCGTGTTAAAAGCTCGCTCATGACCACACTGGGACGTCCCATTTCATGGCCTTGCTCGCTACGCAGTGTCAGTTTGCCGTTTTGCAGGGCGCCGAGCTGGCCCGCCTGGTACAGATAGCAGCTTATCGCGCGGTTGGTGGTTCCCGATGCGGCTGATTCCGGCGTGCCGACTGCAGGGCAGAATTCCCGGCAACGGATCATGGTGGAGTTTTCAACGACGGGGGTAAACAGGGCAATGGTGTCAATCGATGTGCGTTGGCACAAAGCTGTGATTGCGGGAAAGTCGGGAGTTACTGTCTCCAAATCAGTCACGCTGCGTATGGGAACCAGTAACGATCTGAAATCGGTAATGGTGACTTTCATGTCGAGATCGTCCCTAAATCCCTCTTGGCTTATTCCCAACACCACTGCAAGCTCGTCGATGCGTAACACGGCCGGTTCGAATACCGCCGGTACCAGCGTGAGCAGCACCTCGGGCCGTCCATCCTCACGCAGGCGGATTTCTACGTCTGAGGTCATCGCCGGCGTGCGCAGCGTTGTCGTTATGGCGCTGCCTTTATCAGGCACGAACCAGCCACGCTCGACCAGCCAGGTCATGAGCCCCATGGTGCCATGACCACACATCGGATATTCGGTTAAGGTCGAGAAAAATCGGACATCAACACCATGCTCGTCAATGCCGGTGATGAACCCGGTGGCTGGTGCCCCAATCTCCCGGGCGATCTGTAGCATCTGGTCGGCGGGCATATCCCACGCTTGGTCAATTACGCCGGCTATGCTTCCGCCGAACACTGTCTCAGAGAAAGCGCCATAGAGTGCGAGCGGGTACTCAGCCATGGAACTCAGACATCTTCTCGATGGGGCCAATTCGTGTTGTTAACAACAACCCGGCCTTCAGTCGGCTGGAATCAGGACGGCCCATAGTCGCGGTCGACCTCTGCTACACGGATTCGGTAGTTGAGAAACAGCTTGCGCGATTTGGCTTCATCCTGTGCTTGAGAGTGATCAAGCTGTTCACGCCAGCGGTTAACGGCCGCCATGTTCTGCCAGGTCGAAAGCGAGACGTAACGACCTGGGTTACTGATACTCTCGAATCGTTCCACCGATATAAACCCATCGATTTTTTCGACTTCTTCAAGAAGGACGGCAGCGAGTTCAAAGTAACGATCCTTAAGGGTTTCATCAGGCTCGAATTCAAATACAACAATCACCATGTTGTTTTCTCCTGGTTGTGCCACGGCAGTACGAATTCTGGTATAGCAGGCAGTTCGTAATTTATTGTAACGGCAATTGAATCACGGGTTGGGCGGAGCCGTCTGTTATGCTACCTACTCGACCCCACAGCAGCAGAGGTGGATTCAGCAGCGGGTGACCACACCGCGTAAAACCAACGTGTTTCGGCCGGTTTATCGGCTCGGCTGGCTTGTCATCTGGAGCAGTTGGCTGGCGCTTGTGCTCCTGGTGGTACCGGCTGTGGTTTCACGGCACAATCTCTTTCACCGGCTGGTACTGTATGTTCTGGTCAGTATAGTCGCTTACTTCGTTTATCGGTTGTGGGAGTATGTAATTACTGGGCGGTTGCTACCCCGTTGGTCCCGTCGCGGATGACCAGACGGAATTTATATAATCGTCCTGCAACTTGAGGTGTGAAACATGGCTGAGCGGTCTTTTAAGCGGGAAGTGGAAAAGCTGCGGCTGGGTCCAGGCGAGGAATTCCGGGGAGAGGGGATTCTGGCTGTGACCAAAGCGTTATTGCAGTGTGGCGTAGGTTACGTAGGAGGTTATCAGGGGGCACCGATTTCCCATTTGATGGACGTGCTGGCGGATGCGCAGGACGTTCTCGCGGAACTGGGCGTGCGTTTCGAGGCCAATGCTTCCGAAGCGGCTGCTTGCGCCATGCTGGCAGCGTCGGTTCACTATCCAATTCGTGGTGCGGTGACCTTTAAGTCACCAGTCGGTATCAATGTGGCCTCCGATGCCTTGGCTAACCTGTCGTCCGGTGGAGTAACCGGTGGCGCCCTCGTTCTGGTGGGTGAAGACTATGGTGAAGGCTCATCGATCATGCAGGAACGCAGTCATGCGTACGCGACCAAATCGCAGATCTGGCTGCTTGATCCCAGGCCAAACCTGCCTTCGATTGTGAAGGCTGTCGAAGACGGTTTCGAGCTGTCGGAAGCGTCAAATACCCCGGTGATGCTCGAACTTCGGATACGGGCCTGTCATGTCTACGGGTCCTTTATGACCAAGGCCAATCGCCGCCCAACACTCAGCGTGACTCAGGCTCTGGATGAACCCAAGCGGCAAACAGATCGCATTGTGTTACCACCGGCATCATATGTTCACGAGCAGGAGAAGATCAACCAGCGCTGGCCAGCTGCTGTGGAATTTATTCGTAGCAGGGGATTGAATGAAGTCTTCGGCCCCGCAGGTGGCAAGATCGGAGTCGTGATGCAGGGCGGCATGTACAACGGCGTGATCCGAGCCTTGCAGCGTTTGGGGCTCGCCGATCTGTACGGGGAAACACAAATACCACTGTATGTTCTGAATGTGACCTACCCGTTGCTCGAGGCTGAGTTTCTTGCCTTCTGCGAAGGCAAATCGGCGGTTCTGGTGGTCGAGGAGGGTCAACCGGCCTACATTGAGGATGCGCTGGCAGCAATTCTCTATCGGGCCCGCGGCAGTGTTCAGCTGTCCGGAAAAGATGTCCTGCCAATGGCAGGGGAGTATATCGGTCAGCATGTTCTGGAGGGGGTCACTACGTTTCTGGCGAGGTATGCCCCAGAGGAACTGCCCGCAAGCTCAGCGCAGTCACAGAATAAACCCATTGTTGAACCGGTGACCGATCTATCCGAGACCGTGCCGGCACGCCCGCCAAGTTTCTGCACTGGCTGTCCCGAGCGGCCACTGTTTGCTGCCATGAAAATGGTGCAACAGGAGAGAGGACCGTTACAAGTGGCCGGCGATATAGGCTGTCACCTATTCGGCAGTCTCGCGCCCTTTGAAATCGGTGGCACTACCATGGGGTATGGATTGGGACCTGCCTCAAATGCCGCCTTCGACGGTGGCGGCAGTCAGCGGACTGTGTCAATCATCGGTGATGGCGGTTTCTGGCATAACGGTCTGACATCGAGTGTGGGTAACGCGGTGTTCAATAAGTCAGATGGTGTGATCGTGGTGGTCGACAACTTTTATTCAGCCGCAACCGGTGGCCAGGATGTTCCATCGTCACGCGCAGAGAATCGCTCAAAATCAACCCGTCACCCGATCAGCGCGGCGGTAAAGGGTATCGGTGTGGAGTGGGTACGCGAGGTTGACGACACATACGATGTTGCCGCAATGCGCGACACGTTGCAAGCCGCGTTGGATACGGACCACGAAGGGCCTAAGGTGATTGTTGCCTCATCGGAGTGCATGCTCAACCGGCAGCGGCGAGAACAACCTGTGAGAGACCGGGCGATTGCAGCAGGTGCGCGTGTGGTCAAACCGCGTTTCGGCGTAGATGCTGACGTGTGTACGGGAGATCATGCCTGTATACGTTTATCGGGGTGCCCCTCTCTGTCCCTTAAGACTCTGGATGATCCTCTGCGCGACGACCCAGTCGCACATATTGATCAGTCGTGCGTAGGTTGCGGTAATTGTGGTGAAGTAGCTGATGCAGCGGTTCTGTGTCCTTCTTTTTATCGGGTTGACTTAGTCCACAACCCGGGCTGGTTCGAACGATTGCGTCACCGACTGACCCTTGGCCTGATCCAAATCCTCCAGCGCCGCCGGTCCCGCAGGGTCCTGGGATTTGAACCGGTCTGATTAAGATATGAACTCTACACCCGATATCATCAAGTTAGCTGTCTTCGCAGTGGGTGGCCAAGGCGGTGGGGTACTGTGTAACTGGATCGTCAATGTCGCGGAACGAAATGGTTACCGCGCCCAGGCGACGTCTATCGCCGGTGTTGCTCAGCGTACCGGTGCCACGATCTACTACGTTGAAATGGCTCCCGACCATGGTCGCACACCCGTATTTGCCCTGGCCCCATCAGCCGGAGATGTAGACATCCTTGTCGCTGCCGAAATGATGGAATCAGGCCGTGCCCTGATACGTGGCTTGGTGACGCCAGATCGCACAATCCTGATCACGTCAACACACCGCATGCTGGCCATGTCCGAAAAGACTGTACCCGGCGACGGGACGGCTGATTCGCTGCCGGTGATCGAGCAAGGACAAGCCAGATCAAAACGCTATATAGCTTTTGACATGGAACAGATTGCGGTGACTTCAGGCAGTGTGATCTCGGCCAGTCTATTTGGTGCACTGGCAGGTTCAGCTGCGCTGCCATTCTCGCGGGAAAGTTTCGAGGAAACAATTCGTGCGGCCGGTCGTGGTGTAGCGACCAGCCTCAAAGCCTTTGAGGTTGCGTTTTCCACCGCGCGCGAAGCACAGCCTAAGCTCGAGGGCACCACTGAAAAGGAACAGACTCGCCAATACACTGTTCAGGGGCCCGTGTTGCAACGGCGAAATTGGCAGCAGCTCATGGCAAGGTGTGCCGAGCTTCCATCAGCAGTTCAACCGATGGCGCTCGCGGGGTGCAAGAGCGTTGCTGATTTTCAGGACGTTGACTATGTTATTGAATATCTTGAACAGCTTGAAGCGATGGTCCATGAAGATGGTCTACACGGGGGTGCAGCCCGGGACTACGGTCTGTCGGTTGCTGCGGCAAAATATATTGCCAACGCTATGGTTTATGACGATGTCATCCGGGTTGCAGACCTGAAGACTCGAGCAACACGGTTCTCGCGTATCCGCAACGAATTCAGCGTGGGCGACGACAGTGTGCTGCAGTTGACTGAATTTCTACATCCCGGGGCGCAGGAAGTCTGTGCCATGTTCCCCGTCCGATTGGGTCGCCTGGTTGAGCGCAGTCCGCGGCTTTTCAACTGGCTGGATCGAATGATAAATCGCGGGCGTAGGATCCGTACGGATAAAGTAATCGGCTTCATGCAGCTCTATTTGATTGCGGGTCTACGTCGATGGCGCCGCCGTCTTTTGCGTCATGCGGTCGAGCAGCAGCATATGCAGACCTGGCTGGGGTCGGTGTTGCAGACGTTGCCCGGTGATTATGATTTGGCTGTAGAGATGCTCCGCTGCCGTCGTCTGGTTAAAGGTTACAGCGATACCCATGCCCGTACCCTGTCCAAGTTCGATCGGGTCATGGCCGCGGCGATTGACCTGCGGGATTCGGCGAATGCGGCAGATTGGGTCCGCCGGCTCTGCACTGCCGCTATGCGCGAGGAAGATGAAGGGGCGTTGGAGGAAGTGTTGCACGCAATAAAGCGTGTTCACTAAGTTTGAGGGCAGTTAACGCTCTCTCAGTGACACGCGAATCTGCGTCTTAGGCCGATGGTCAGCACCAACGCGCCGAGCATGACAAACCAGAACAGCGTCCACCACGGCATGCTCAAGCCAGCAAATGTCCAGTCTACTGATGCGCACTCACCGGATCCGGTCAGCGTTTCACGAATTGTCCGCGACAAGGGGAATGCACGGAGCATGTACTCAAGTCCGGGACCACACTCAGGTACCTGATCGGGGGGTAGGTTTTGCAGCCAGACATGACGGCCGGCGATGGCTGTACCCATGGCGGCACAGAACCCACCCAGCAGCGCGTAGATTGTACGCCCGCGCCTACCTGGGTTATGCAGCGCTGCAGCCAGCGCCACCAGACCGAGCGCAAAAAAGGCAACGCGTTGAAATATACACAGCGGGCAAGGGTCAAGAAACTCCGTGTACTGCAGCCAGTAGGCATAACCCAGAAACGCTGCACAGATCAACGCAACGAGAAGATTCAGGTAGCGAAATGCAGTAGATGTGGCCACAGCGTAATTGTACCGCCACACTGACCCTGGAATTATGATCATCCGGTAATTTTGAACACGCTAATATCCCTTAATGAACACATCAAAAAAATCTGATGCCAATTGTTATAACGATCGGCAGAGTAGGTGTTTTGAGTAGTTACGCGGTCCATGGTTAAAACCATCCCGGCGCTGATGATGGTCCTGGCCCTGATGGGTGGCCCGATAGGAAAAGCCGATCAGAAAGACAATGTGGCTGCAATGCGTTTAGTGATTCAGACCCAGTTGAACGCCTTCGCCCGTAGTGATGCGGTTACGGCCTACGCCCAAGCTTCGCCGGAGATCCATTCCATATTTCCGACAACAGAAGTTTTCATGATGATGGTCCGTCAGGGTTATTCGGCCTTAATCGCCCCTGCAGTCGTCGGTTTTCTGGGTGTTATCGACGACAGCGGCGGGCCTGTTTATCAAGTTCTGGTCGAAAGTCGAGACGGGCGCCGGTGGAAGGCGTTTTACACCATGGTGCAACTGGACGATGCCAGTTGGCGAATCGGCGGCTGTGTCCTGGTCAAGCTGCCTGAAGAGTCGGCCTAAGACGGGGTTGACTTCAGTCGTCTTCACGCCGTACCACAACGTCTACAATTTCGCCGTCAGGATCTGTCGACAGGCGGAAGACGATAGGGCGACAGCACACCTGGCAATCTTCGACATAGGCGTCATTGCCGGTTAATGGATCAATACTGATGCTGATGAACTCACCGCAATAGGGACAGTCGACACTGCGCTCCTCAAGCATCATCATCGCTTAATCTATCCGGTTGTGGTTTGATGTTGTTCAAACGCCAGATCTTCAATAATGGTGGTGTTTGGCGTCAAGCGAAAGATTTGAGGTGACACTTTGATCTTGATCGAACGGCTGCCACCACCCAGGATCACGTAATCCGGCAGCATCACCCGGCTGTCTACCCACAGCGGTAGTGAATCTGGCAGGCCAACAGCCGTTATCCCGCCGATCTCCATGCCGGTGAGATCACGGGTTTCTTCAGCCGAGGCAAAGGAACATTTTTTCACCCCCATTCGTTTTCTGACACTTTTATTCACATCCAGCCGGGTGGTCGCTAGCAGAACACAGGCGGCATATTGGCGCGGATCTGATTTGCCCGCTGCAACGATGACGTTGGCCGAGACAGATAAGGGAATGTTGTAATGTTCACAGAATACGGTGGTGTCAGCGAGAACAGGATCACACTCCAGGATCTCGAATCCGAGCCCTAGTGTAGCGAGGGTTGCCAGCGCTTGGGCAGCAGGGTCACCGGCTGTGGGTTTGTCACTCATGTTTGTCGTGCGGCACGGGCGCGAAGGATGACCAGTGACTGCTTATTTTACGGGGAATGATATTCGGATACAGTAGTGACCTCGATCTGAAACCAGAAATTATTCGCCAGGAGAACAACGATGACCGACTACAGCCAGATGAAATGTGAGGTTTGCCGAGTAGGTGCTCCTTTGGTCACAGCGGACGAAGTTGAAGATTTTCTGAAGCAGCATCCGCAGTGGGGGAAACTTGTCATCGATGGAGAGGACCGGATTCAGCGCATATTCCAGTTCAAAGATTTCGAACAGGCCCTTGCTTTTACCAACCGGGTCGGTGCACTGGCTGAGGAAGAAGGTCATCACCCCGCGCTACTGACCGAATGGGGCCGGGTCACGGTCGGCTGGTGGACGCATAAGATCCATGGCCTGCACGTGAATGATTTTATTATGGCATCAAAAACTGACACCTTGGCTGGATAACTGGACAGAAATGAGTCCGCTTACAACACAAGACTAGATCCGCGGAGCGTATCTCCACCAGGTCCGTCGTTCTATAATGATCCGGCCCCCTTTTACCCCGGGGTTTCTGTGGACAGAACCGAACGCTTTTATACCATTGACCGTCTGTTGCGCAGCCGGCGCCAGGTCTCCCTCCGCCAGTTGATGGAAGAGTTGGAAGTGTCCCGTGCAACCGTACGCCGGGACCTCGAATATATGCGCGACCGTATGGCAGCGCCGATCGTGTGGGATGCCGCACTGCGGGGTTACTGCTACCGACTGGAAGCCACTGGCGACGATGACCGGTATGCTCTGCCTGGCCTGTGGTTCAATGCCTCAGAAGTCTATGCACTGCTGACTATGGACCATCTGCTCAGCAGTCTGCAGCCAGGATTGCTTGAGCCGCATATTGAACCTTTGCGCGAACGCATCAGGCGACTGTTAGGCAGCGGTGAACACCCGACACAAGAGATCGAAAAGCGTATACGGATACTCTACATGGCGTCTCGCCAGATGGACACGCGCGTATTTGCCTCTATCGCCAACGCGTTGCTGGCCCGGCGCCGGCTTTTTATCGTTCATCTGAACCGGCGCAGCAATCTGCATACCGAGCGGGTCGTTTCACCGCAGCGACTGGCTCATTATCGTGATAACTGGTATCTGGACTGCTGGTGTCATCTGCGCAAAGGTCTGCGAAGTTTCGCCGTCGATGCGATTGAGAGTGCCGACCTTAAAGAAGATCAGCCTGCAAAAGAAGTCAGCGACAGCCGGCTCGAAATGGTCCTGGGTGCCGGCTACGGAATTTTTGCTGGAGACAAGACGCATCAAGCGGTACTGCGGTTTACACCCGAGGCGGCGCGCTGGGTTGCATCAGAAAAGTGGCATTCACAACAAGAAAGTACAGTAGAGCCCGACGGCAGTTACCGGCTGAGTGTGCCGTATGCCAAGGAAACAGAGCTGGTCATGGATATTCTGCGCCATGGTTCTGACGTAGAAGTTTTGTCCCCGACCAGTTTAAGGCAAACAGTGCGGAAACGGCTGGCAGCCACACTTAAACAGTACTAAACGGTTACTGATATCGAACATGACGCGTTGCGGCTCTAAGCCAGGATAGAACACTGGCTGGTAACAACGTTAAAGGGGTCGGATGGATGCTGCTGAGCGGTATTATGTTTATCGGTGTTACTGGCATCGTGCGATACCTAGGTGGCGAAATGCACCCGATTCAGGCTGCTTTTATCCGCTACGCGTTTGGCATTGTTCTGGTTGTGCCCGTGATATTGCGTGTGGGGCTGTATGAGTTGCTGTCTGCCAGAATACGCTTACACGCAAGCCGGGGTTTTGTGCATGGCATCGGTGTGATGTTGTGGTTCTACGCGATGAGCCGACTGCCGATTGCCGAGGTCACAGCACTGGGGTTTACCACGCCGGTTTTCACCGCAGTGGGTGCCATGTTGATTCTCGGGGAGCGGGTCAAGAATTATCGTGTCGCAGGGATATTGCTGGGTTTTGTCGGTGCCATGATTGTACTCCGACCCGGTCTGCGGATCATTGACTTCGGTGCTGTAGCTATGTTGTTTGCGGCGCCTCTGTTCGCTTGTTCCCTGTTGTTGGCAAAGGTCGCCACAAGAACAGAATCGAGTTCGGTTATTGTTGCCCTACTGTCAATATTCTGCACAGTCACGCTCCTTCCTTTGGCGCTGATCTACTGGCGAACACCAACGATGGAGGAATGGTCGCTGCTGTTTCTCACCGCGATGTTCGCCACCTTAGGCCATTATTTTCTGACCCGGGCCTTCCAGAGTGCTGAACTCAGCGCCCTGCAGCCGTTTTCTTTCCTGCAACTGGTGTGGGCCATATTGCTTGGCCTGGTTGTGTTCGGTGAACAGCCCGATCTGTGGATAGGGCTCGGCGCCGGACTGATCGTGTTTTCCGCCACCTGGATCGGCCGGCAGGAAATGCGCAGCCGCCGCAGTCCGTCAGGTGATAGCTGACGCAACAGGGGGCTGTGGCCTGAATTTCTGGGGCCTTATGGCCGCGAGGATCAGCTGATGAGCTACCTGTTGTCGATAATGCCGACTAAGATGGGGTTTATATTCTGGTTTCGGCTTATTTCAAGGTATCAAATTGCTCCACGTCTGCTACGGTAACCAGCTTGAAGTGCTTGCCGACCAACTCGCTGAGCACCTTGACAGCCGTGCGGTCGGGCCGCTCGAGCCTGAGCTGATCGCTGTCCAGGGCCACGCGGTTTCGCGCTGGCTGGCCTTGCGATTGGCCACTGACCGTGGCATTTCAGCCAACAACCAAATGCTGTTTCCTGCCGAGTTGCTTTGGCTGCTTTTCAGACGCGTGTTGCCGGAGGATGTACCGCCGTTCAATGGGTTCAGTGCACAAACACTGGCCTGGCGGGTGTTGGCACTGCTGCAGTCAGAACAGTTTGGGAGCGGGTATGCAGCCCTTGCACATTATCTTGAAACTGCGTCGCCAATAAGCCAGTGGCAGCTCGCCGAGCGTTTGGGCAGACAGTTCGAGCAATATCTGATCTACCGGCCGGATTGGATTCATCGCTGGGAGTCGGGGGGTGACACCCATTGGCAGGCTGCGCTGTGGCGACGCCTGCTGGCAACAGGTGATGACCGACACTGGCTCAATCTGCGGGCGAGACTGGTCGAGGTCATGGCACAAGAGCCTGCCGCAGCAGATCGTTTGCCTGCGCGTATCAGTCTTTTTGGTCTGCCAAGTCTGTCTGAGGTCTATTTGGGGATTCTGCAGACCGTGGCGGCCTATTGTGATGTGCGAATTTATGCACTCAATTACTCGTCCGTGTTCTGGGCTGATATCGTGAGCGACAAGGAACGCACGCGCCGGGCACTGAGCGACCAGAGCGGATTGGCGGACTATATGGAGACAGGTAACAGCCTGCTCGCCTCTCTGGGACGACAAGGCAGGGCGTACTTTGGTCAACTTCTTGAACTTGATGCGCTCGATGAGGAGGTGTTCCACCCACCCGTTTCAAACACACTACTCGGACAGATCCAGTCCGATATTTTCTATCTTCGGGAGGGTGGGGATGAGGGCGCACAACGTGAGGTAGAACCGTCGGATGACTCCATTCAGATCCACGTGTGTCACAGCCCGATGCGGGAAGTGGAGGTGTTGCATGATCGCCTGCTGGATCAATTCGACCGACAACCCGACTTGGACCCGGCTGAAGTGCTGGTGTTGGTTCCAGACATCGAAACCTACACAGCCTATATCGAGGCCGTATTTGGTTCGCTCACCGACGACCGGAGAATTCCTTTTCGAATTGCGGATTGCGGTCAAAGCCAGCGGTCTTCACTGATTGAGACTTTTTTCGCACTGCTGGACATGCCGTTTGGGCGCTATGACGCCACTGGGGTGTCTACGCCGCTGTTCGAGCCCGCCATTCAGAAACAATTCGGCTTGTCCGGCACTGATGTGGATCAGATCCTGCATTGGGTCCGGGAGAGCGGCATTCGATGGGGCATCGATGCGGCGGATATGAGCAGGCTTGAATTGCCGGTGGGTGAGGAGAATACCTGGCGACGTGGTAGCGACCGCTTGATACTGGGCCACGCCCTGCCAGCGGGCGCTGTGTTCGATCAACTCGCGCCCTGTGGCCCGTCGGATACCACAGATGCTCAGGTAGTTGGCCGTTTACGCAGTTATCTAGAGCGGGTTTTTGCGCTGCGAAATGAACTTTCTGGTGAACGCACCGTTATAGACTGGAGCGTTAAAGCCAATAGTTTGCTCGACCGCTTTTTTGCCTCGGACGCGGGTAACGAAAGTGAACTGCGTACCTTGAGGGATGGTCTGACTGGCGTTGCCCACAGTGCCGAAGCAGCCGGTTACAGCGGCACGGTGGCACTAGAGGTTTATCGGCATGACCTCGCCCAGCGACTGGCGGCACCCAGTCGCGGTTTTTTTGGGACTGGTGCGGTGACCTTTGCTGCGCTAGCGGCGGGTCGCTGTCTACCAGCCAAGCTGGTCTGTTTGCTGGGTATGAATGACAGTGTGTATCCGCGGGCGGATAGTCGCCAGGGGTTTGATCTGATCGCCCAGTACCCTCGTGTCACTGACCGGCGGCAAAGAGAAGAAGATCGTCAGGTTTTTCTCGATGCAGTGCTGTGTGCTCGCCAACAGCTTTATATCAGTTACACCGGTCGCGACATCCATGATGACCGTCCCAAACCACCTTCAACACTGATCAGTGAACTGCTTGACTACATAGATCGAACTTCGCGCTCACAGTCAAACACGTGTAAGACCAGTTCAGCAATAACCATTCAACACCCGCTGCAAGCATTCAACGAGCGCTATTTTCAAGACAATGTCCCGCAATTGTTCAGTTATGCGCGTGAGCTTGTGCGCTCCGGGGATGTTGCTGTCCCTGGCCCTGGCGCGCTGGTCGGCACACCGTTGACTCGGATAGAAACCGATTCCGAGATCGCGCTGGAGAATCTGGTGCAGTTCTTTACGCATCCCGCCAGGGTGTTGTTGCGCGATGTGCTGGACATTCGTCTTGAATCTGCCGACGTCATGCTGCAGACGCGAGAACCTGTTGACCTGGACTATTACACCACGATTGCGGTGCGCGAAGTCATGCTGGCGGAAAAACAGCAAGGGGCAGGCTTTGAGGCGGTGGTCAACCGGCTTCGCGCCGCCGGTAAGGTACCCGTGGGGACAGCCGGCGTCCGGGCACTGGAGTTTGAGTGGTATCAGATTGCACCGCTGCATGAACGTTTAATGTCGACCGGTTTTAGTACCGACGGAGAGGTGATTGAACTGGCGCTGGATGTTGCCGGGACTCACCTTACAGGGACAGTGTCTCCGCTCATAGCGAACGGACTGGTGCACTACAGTGTGATGAATCTGACGGCCCGCGACCGAATCCGGTTGTGGCTCTCGCACCTTGCCCTGTGCGCCTCCGACACCCCGTACACTCGATCCAGCCAATTGTTCGGTCCCGATCAGGCCGAATCCTTCGACATCATCGCACAACCCCACGCATTGCTGACAGACCTGATCGCGGTGTACCAGGAGGGCTTGACCCGCCCGCTGCCGTTTTTCCCCCGCAGCGCGTGGGAGTATGTCAGCGCCGGTGGCGACTCGGCCAAGGCGGCAGCCAGAACGTGGGCAGGTAACGATTATGCCTGGGGTGAAAGTGAGGACGTTTACAACCAGCTCGCTTTCCGCGATAGCGGCATCGAGATCCTAGAGGGAGAATTTGAACAGCTTGCGGCTCGGATCCTCGGGCCACTGCAGGCGAACCGAGTGGTCGTACGCTGATGGCCACGCCAACTCTGGATATCTGCGCGGTGCCGCTCGCCGGAATAAATCTGGTGGAAGCGGCCGCAGGTACTGGCAAAACGCGGACGATCGCGGCGCTTTACTTGAGAACTGTACTCCAGGCCGAATTCCAGGTCAGGAACATTCTTGTTGTGACCTACACCCATGCCGCAACCCGGGAGCTGCGAGAACGAATCCGAGACCTGTTGCTGCAGGCCGCCGGGGTGTTTCAACACGGGGATGCCGGAGAAGATGCGCTCCTGAACCATCTTGCTGCAACTGATCCAGATCCGGAACTGGCCCTCAAACGTTTGCGGCGGGCCATCGCAGATTTTGATGAAGCTGCGATTTTTACCATTCACGGATTTTGTCAACGCGTACTAGCTGAAAATGCGTTCGAAGGCGCACAGCCGTTTGAATCCGAACTGCTGACAGATGAACGGCAGATCGTCTGTGAAGTAGTGGACGATTTCTGGCGCCGAAATATATACCCAGCCGGCGTTTTATGGGTCGACTGGCTTCAGGCGAATGGGGTAGATCATCCCGAAAGACTTTTGAACGGCCTAACTAACCTCATGGGTAAACCCTACCTACGCATGGCTTCCTTGCCCGAACCCAAATCACCCAAGGCCTTGGAACACGAGCTCCAGAGCTGTTTCCAAACGCTGGCTGACGACTGGTCAGCCCAGCGAGACAGCGTAGAAAAGATTCTGCTCGAAGACGATCGGTTGAATCGCAACCGTTACCGGACATCCAGCGTTGCCGTCTGGATCGCACAGATGGACCTATTGCTCAAGCGTACGCGGCCCGACTTTATGGCGCTACGTGAATTTACACGGTTTGACAGGTTCCAAGCATCGGTCATTTCCGAGCGCCGTTCTGTGAAAAAAGGGCACACCCCGCCAACCCATCCCTTTTTTGAATCCTGTGATGAGTTTGCGGGACGCCTTAAAAACCTAGAGGACATTTATCAGCAGCTCTACCGGATTTTTCAACGCGAGTTGTATCAGTACGTGGTGACTGAATTACCGCTTCGCAAGGCCGAGCGCGGGGCGCTGGGCTATGATGATCTGCTGACACGGCTACAAACCGCATTGCATGGCCCTCAAAGTGACTCACTGGTCGCGAAACTTCGTTCGGACTATCGAGTAGCACTGATTGATGAATTTCAAGATACAGACCCCGTTCAGTACGACATTTTCCGCAAGATTTATCATGGGTCTGATTGCCCCGTCTTTCTCGTCGGTGATCCAAAACAGGCGATCTACAGTTTCCGCGGTGCCGACGTATTCACGTATCTCCGCGCACGGCAGGATGCAACGAAGCAATTTTCGTTGGATCAGAATTGGCGGTCGGTACCGCAGCTGGTCCATGCTGTAAACCTGCTCTTTGAACGGCGGGCAGAATTGCCTGCGTTCTTGTTGGATGAGATCGATTTTTCGCCTGCACAACCAGCACCCAAGCAGCTGCCCCAGCTGACCGAATCTGGCTTGGCAGCACCGGCAATGGTGATCTGGCCATTGTCTCGAGAAGATGACAACAAGCCGATTGCGAAGCACCGCGCAGGCTCGTTGTGTGCGGCGGCAAGCGCAACCGAAATCGCCCGGCTCCTCGCCATACCGGCAAAGATCGGTGACGAGCCACTTCGCCCCAGCAACATCGCGGTGCTGGTGCGAACGCATTCACAGGCCCGGATTGTGGAAACTGCAATGCGAGAGGCCGGCATCGCCAGCGTTCGACATTCCCAGGAGAGCGTTTATCAAACGCACGAAGCAGTGGAGCTGGAGCGTGTTCTCATCGCAATACTGGAGCCGAATCGGGAAGCACGGGTGCGGGCGGCACTGCTGACTGACTTCTGGGGCATGGATGCCGCATCCCTGCAGTCGTTTTCGTCACTCGAACTGGCGTGGGATACCCGGCTTGCCGGGTTTCATCACTATCATGAGCTGTGGCGTACTCACGGGTTCATGCGAATGTTTCGAGAATGGAGTGCGGTCGAGGGTGTCTATCCACGTCTGCTGGGTTTTGAGGATGGTGAGCGGCGCCTGACAAACTTGCTGCAGCTGGCTGAGTTGATTCATGGTCAGGAGCGGCACTGCGCCGGACTCAACAACTTGGTTACTTGGTTTTCAGAAGCAATGACACGGCCGCCGGTCAGAGATGATCCATCGCTGCTCAGACTTGAGAGTGACGAGGACCGAGTCCAGATTGTCACCGTGCACGGCAGCAAAGGCCTGCAGTATCCGGTGGTGTTTCTACCGTTCAGCTGGAGCGGTGGGCTTCAAGTGGCTGGCTCTGAACACTGTATTTTTCATGACACTAGCCAGGGTAACGCCGCCACGGTCGATTTTGGTTCGGCGGACTTTGAACAGCACCTGGCACAGGCCTGCCGTGAAGAACTGGCCGAAAATCTACGATTGTTTTATGTGGCGCTGACCCGGGCACGCTGTCGTTGCTACCTCGCCTGGGGTGCCGTCAACGATGCGGCTACGTCCGCATTGGCCTGGTTGCTGCACCGGTCACTGGATGTCGCGCAAGATGATCTCATCACAGCACTTCAGGCTCGCTTCAGAGCAATCACCGATCCAGAGATTCGCGACACGCTCGAGCGGTTGGCTAAAAAGTCCGAGGGCGCCATCCAGGTGATCGAGCCCAGTATTGAGCGTAACGGCCCTACAACATCCGACGCCGTGTTTAAACGACCAATGGCTGCTCGAGAGGTCAGTCGAAAGATCGATCAAACATGGCGGCTGACGAGCTTCAGCGCACTTTCGACCGGGCACACTACGGAACTCCCGGATTATGATCACGCCCAGCAGCGAGTGTTGTATGACGGCGAACGAACGGATGTTTTTACCTTTCCACGCGGTGCGCGGGCGGGAACCTGTCTGCATCAGGTGTTTGAAGAACTGGATTTTGCGAACCCTAACGAGGAGCGCCGCAATGCGGTTATCGAACGGGTGCTGAAGACACACGGTTATGAAGCGAGGTGGCAGGATGTAGTAGCACAGCTGGTGGACCGCGTTATCCATGTGCCGCTCGATCCACAGGGCACGTTACGACTGGCAGATATTCAACGATCTCAGCGCGTCGATGAACTGGAGTTCTACTACCCGTTCGCAGCACACAACCCCCAAGCGCTCAAGTCAGCGACTCAGGCTTCAGCAGAAGACACCCATATCAAAATGGCCATCGAACAAATTGAACTGGGTGCGACTGCCGGATTCATGCACGGATTTATCGATCTGGTCTTTGAGGCAGCGGGCCGCTATTACCTGGTTGACTACAAGTCTAATTTTCTTGGTTCGAATTATGATGATTACCGACCCGACCTGCTGAAAGAGGTGATGGAGCGTGAGCACTATGTGTTGCAATATCTGATCTACACAGTTGCTCTGCATCGATACTTGAAACATCGGATACCGGATTATCACTACGAGAAACATTTCGGCGGTGTTTACTATCTTTTTCTTCGAGGCATGAATCCCGCGCTGGGCCACCGATGTGGTGTGTATTACGACCGGCCCAGTCAGGCACTGATCGGGCCGCTCGAAAGACTGCTGGGCAGTGCCACATGAGTGCGCTGATCAAACAACTGGAAATCGCACGGCAGGATGGCGATCTCAGCGACATCGCATTTTATTTTGCCGAGTTACTGGGCCGGCTTGACCCAACTGCGGGCGACCCGTTGCGGCTTGCCGCCGCACTGGTCAGTCAGCGTACAGGCTCTGGCCATGTCTGTGTCTATCTGCCCGACGAAGCCGAACACGGTCTGTTGACCACGGACAATGAGCTGAACATCACTGCACCACCGTTGGCCGAGTGGATGGCTGTACTGAAAAAGTCCAGCGTGGTGACAATGTCGGGCGAATACCGGCCGCTGGTACTGGAACCTGACGGCCGCCTGTATCTTTACCGCTACTGGGACTGGGAAAAACGACTGGCTGAAGACCTTCTAGTTCGAGCTCAACTGCCGGATCTCGACATCGACGATAACGCTCTGAGCCAGGCCCTGACCGCAGTTTTCCCTGCGGGTCTTGGCAGTTCAGATCAGAAGGTTGCCGCTGCCTTGAGTGTTTTTCGTCCCTTGAGTGTCATCACAGGGGGTCCGGGAAGCGGCAAAACGACGACCGTAGTGCGGACCGTCGCACTGTTGCAGGCCATTACGGCCATGACTGCAGATGCAATCACCCTGGCAGCCCCCACCGGCAAAGCAGCGGCACGGCTACGGGAGGTGTTCGTACAGTCAGCCACTCTGCCAGGGCTGGAAAACCTTCAGCTGCCTGAACGCACGACCACGATACACCGGTTGCTCGGAATTCATGCCGCCGATGGCAATCCGTTTCATGACGCCCGCAACCCCCTGACCTGCCGTGTGCTGGTGGTTGATGAAGCCTCCATGATCGATCTAGGGCTGATGGTCAAGCTGGTCGAGGCGATGCCTCGACATGCCCGCCTGATTCTATTGGGGGACCCTGATCAACTGGCCTCAGTGGAGGCTGGTTCTGTACTCGAAGATATCTGTAACGGTGCGCAAGGCTTGCCTGAGGCGCTGGCAGCCAGGCTTAGCCGGGTAACCGGTGTGCATGATGTATCTGGTGCCAGGCCGAGTAACGCGGCACCACTCGCCGGTTCGCTCGCTGTGTTGCAGGACAGCTGGCGATATGGCCGCACAAGCGATATCGGCAGGCTGGCCAGCGCCGTCCAGGCAGGTGATGTGAGCCAGACGATCGACTGTCTGCAGGATCCTGTTGCAAGCGCCACAACGCTGCTGCCGTACGAGGGTCAGCCCGGGTTATCAAGGCTTCTGATCGAGCGTATCGTGTCCGGTTACAGCCAGTGTCTGTCTCTCGCGATTGCCGGGGCGCCTGCCCACCGTGTCTTTGAGTGTTATGGAGAACTGCGGGTTTTATGCGCGCATCGCAGCGGCATCAGTGGTGTCAGTGGCATTAACCGGCTGATCGAACAGCAGTTGATAAAAGCCGGACAGATACCGGCCAGAGTGTCGTGGTATCCCGGCCGGCCCGTGATCATCCTGAGTAACGACTATCGTCTGGGCTTGTTTAACGGTGATATGGGCATTGCGCTGGAAGATCCCGGTCGCCCGGGGCAGTTGGCGGTCTATTTCCCGCAGCCCAGCGGGGCTTACCGCACGATCTGGCCGGGCCGTCTGCCGGCCCACGACACCGTTTATGCAATGACGGTGCACAAATCCCAGGGCTCTGAATTTGGTCGTTCTGTCTTGGTTTTGCCCGAGCGACCTTCACCGGTGTTGTCGCGGGAGTTGATATACACCGCCTTGAGCCGAGCAGTGCACGCGCTGGAGATCTGGGGCAGTCAAGACATACTGTCACTGGCGGTCAGCCAGCAAGCCCGACGCAAGTCTGGATTGCAACATCGCCTGCAGTGATTGGGCCTTCTCAGCGGGCTAGCAGTGGTGTTGTCGCAACTTACAATAAGCAGCCCAACACCCGGTAAATTCTTTTGATACCACTGCACGACGACAACCCTACAGAGAGCACACCGTTTCTCACTGTCGGTCTGATCGGTGCGTGTGTACTGATTTACCTGTGGCAATGGTCGCTGGGGCCAGAACAGGTGGCGGCTGTATATGCGTTGGGTGCGATCCCGGCAGTGGTGTTTGACCATGCCAGACTTTCACCGGAACTGGAGTGGATCGCACCCGCGTTAACGCCGGTCACGTCCATGTTTCTCCATGGCGGGTTCATGCATCTTGCAGGAAATATGCTTTATCTATGGATCTTTGGTAACAACATCGAAGATGCCATGGGGCACGG
Organism: Gammaproteobacteria bacterium; assembly: GCA_022450155.1. Taxonomy (NCBI): domain Bacteria; kingdom Pseudomonadati; phylum Pseudomonadota; class Gammaproteobacteria; species Gammaproteobacteria bacterium. Next base: position 113,310 of record JAKUQR010000009.1, read on the forward strand.
CCGTTTCATCGTCTTTTATGTCATCTGCGGCATTGTCGCTGTTCTGGCACAGGCTTTACCGAACACCGAATCGACGGTGCCCATGATCGGTGCCAGTGGAGCGATATCCGGTGTGCTCGGCGCCTATCTGCTGCTTTATCCGAAGGCACGGGTACTGGTGCTGATTCCGCTCGGGTTTTTTCTGTATACGATGCGGCTTAAAGCTGGAATAGTGCTGGTGATCTGGTTCGTGATGCAGATTCTGAGTTCACTCACGACAGGTGACGGGCCCGGGGTGGCTTGGTTCGCCCATATTGGGGGCTTTGTTGCCGGTGTTGTGCTGGTGCCCTTTTTCAAGCGGCGTCAGGTGTCTTTATTTCAGCCCGCCCACAGTCAGGACGGCTGGCACCAAAAGAAGCGGCGACCTTGATGCAGTGGGCTAAAAACGATAGCCGTTCGACCTGCCGCTGGTTGGGCTGGATGCTGTGTCTCGGTATTGGCTGGCGGGTGCTGCGCTGGTCCCTGGGCATGCCGATGTGGGGTGATGAAGTCATGCTGGCACTTAATTTTCTGGATCGCAGCTGGGATGGTTGGCTGCAGCCGCTCGATATGGGACAGGTTGCACCTCCCTTGTTCATGTTACTGCACGGCACCCTCATGCAGATCTCGGGCTATTCGGAATGGATCCTGCGATTACCAGCGCTCGTGTTTGGGATTGCCGCGCTGCTGCTGTTTGCCCGGTTTGCCTATGATGTGGTTGAGCAACGCTCTGCACTGTGTGCGGTGGCTGTGCTGGCGGTGGCCTATTACAGCGTCCGCCATGGCAGTGAATTCAAACCCTACGCGCTGGATCTGCTGCTGGCTGTGGGCCTGTTGTTTGCGGGCCATCGGTTTCGGTGCAATCCGTTTGGCCGCTGGCAGATCAGCGGCCTGGTTCTGGTTATTGTGCTGGCGCCGCTGTGTTCATTCCCCTCCGTCTTCGTGACTGCGGGGGTCATCACAGGTCTTTTGGCCGATGCCCTGGTGAAACGTGAACGCTACAGACTGTATCTCACGCTCGGGATCGTGGTGCTTGCCATCATCATGGTTGTCACGCAATACACGGTCATCATCGTGCCTCAGGCACAGGCCAGCGAACTGCTTAAAACGCTCTGGCAAGGGGGATTCCCTCCCGGGAATGGGTTCGGATTTCTCGGTTGGTTTGTGGCGCAGTCTGCTGGCCGGCTGATGGCTTATCCGCTGGGCGGTCGACACTTCGGCAGTGTTCTGACGCTGCTTCTGGTGTGTGTCGGTGCGATTTCTCTCTATAGGACACGGCAGTGGTTCCTGCTGTGGATTATATTGATGCCGTTTGCAGGTAACGTGGTAGCTGCCGCGTTGCATTGGTATCCCTATGGACAAAGTGCCCGAATAGCGCAACACCTGGCGCCGTCGATCTGCCTGCTTGCGGGTGTGGGGGTGGTTACTGCGCTGTCGGGACGACCCAAAAAGTGGGTACACAGACGGCTGGTTTGGGTGTTGTGCGGGCTGAGTGTTATCGGTCTCGGCGGCATGGCCGAGGTGATGGCCCGGCCCTACAAGTCACGCGGCGACCTGTCGGCGCGTGACTTGATTCAACAGACCCTGCCGGCCCTGGACTGCCGGACACTTCAGGTGGTCAATACGGTCGATACCGTTCCGGTCAATTTTCGCTGGTACTTGGCGATCGACTCCGCGACGCGTTTTGGGGTAGACCCGTTCGAGGCGCTTGAGTACAAAGACGAACCGGTGTGCTTGCTGCTTTTTGATGCCAAGCGTGATCCTGACACTGCAAACCGGTTGGAGCATGCACTCAAAAAGATCAGCGCATCACAGCAGTTGATCCGGGATGAAGTTCAGACTGCGTATATCTATGGGGGTACGCATCACCCGCACCAGGTGCGCTCTATCGTGGTGTCTGGTGGGTGAACACTTGTGCATGATTTTCCTGATATGAAACAAGTTCACACGGGCCGACCGCTGGCGTGCATTTCGAGCCCGGCGTGCAACCCCGGGTGAACCGATCAGCTGAGTGAAGACGCATGGAACTGCCCACACTTAAGATTGATCGTGCGCAGGCGTTGTCAGAACTGGCAACGGTGTCAAAAACCAATCGCCATCGCAGTGGATTGATACTGACCGGAAGTGAGGCATGGTGCCTGGATGCGGCGCGGGATATCTACAGCGGGTCCGACATGGGTTCCGCCCGACTGTGGATCGGTACTCATCCGATGACAGGCTTCGATGCAGTGGCCGCTAAAAAGGCCCATCAGGTTCTGGGGCAGACCTACGATGTGGTGGTGTTCAACGGTCGCTCAGGGTTCGATGTCGATGCTCTGGGTGCAGTCAGCGGAACTATCCGAGGTGGTGGGCAGTTGTGTCTATTAATGCCCCCGTTTGCGCACTGGTCAACCTACGCGGATCCCGTACGGACCCGCTTTACGGCGTTCGGTTATTCAGAGACCGACATCAAGCCACGCTGGTTTTCTCATCTACAACGATCTATTGCCGAATCAACAGGGGTCTTGATGCTGGACCAGACCGGTGTGGTACGCGGTCGCTTGCCCAGGTTACAGCGTGAACCGGAGACCGATACTGAGTTAAACGATGCGGACTGCGTCACATCCGATCAGGTCGACGCGGTGGAGGCGGTGATCCGTGCCGCCACTGGGCAGCGCCGCAAACCGGCCATACTGATCTCGGATCGGGGCCGGGGAAAATCTGCCGCACTGGGGATCGCTGCCGCACGGCTTTTACGGCAGGGGCGAGGCCGAATTGTCGTCACTGGCCCGCAGCGGGAAACTGTCACCACCCTGTTGGACCACGCGGCCCGGTTACTGCCGGAGGCCAGACGATCCAAGAACCGGCTGCGATGGTGCAACTCATCGATAGAGTTTCTGGCGCCAGACCGGATCAGTGACCGGACTGCTGACGACACCATGGTCATGATTGATGAGGCAGCCGCCATACCCCTGCCGCTGTTAACGGCAGTCGTGAAAAACAGCAGCCGTCTGGCGTTGGCGACCACGGTACACGGCTACGAGGGCACTGGCCGGGGGTTCGAACTGCGCTTTGGTCCGCTGCTGTCTTCGCAAATGCGGGGCGAGCGCCGGGTTACGTTGATAACCCCTGTGCGCTGGGCAGCCGGCGATCCCTTGGAACGTTTTATATTCCGCGCATTGATGCTGGATGCCGGGGCGACAACATCGGCGGATAGGCCGATAGATCCAACCCGCGGCTTCCACACCGAGCGGCTTGATCGCCATGCCCTGGTGCAAAATCGTAATCGGCTCGACCAGTTGTTTGGCCTGTTGGTGGCATCGCACTACCGCACCCGCCCCAGTGACCTGCGTTACCTGCTGGATGCCCCGGGTGTGTCGGTCTACGGCGTTTGCTGTCAGTCTGCAATTGTGGGCGCCGCCCTGGTGGTGCGCGAAGGAGGATTGGCCGCAGACCTTGCCCGCGATGTAATACGTGGTCGCCGTCGACCCCGCGGCCATCTGTTGCCCGTATCGATCGGCACTCATCTTGGCATTGAGACCGCACCGCAGCTGACGTATCAGCGTATTGTGCGTATCGCAGTTCGTCCTGAACTGCGGCGCCAGGGGCTGGGATCAAGGTTGATTAACTGTATTGCCAAAGACGCGCATCAGACAGGACACGATTGTCTGGGCGTCAGCTTCGCTGCCGATCTGGAACTGGTGGACTTCTGGTCAAAGGCTGCCATGCAGCCCATCCGGCTGGGGGTGACCCAGGGCAAATCCAGCGGAGCTAACGCGCTGTTGATGCTGACAGGGTTGACCACGGCCGGGGAGTACCTCACGCGCCGCGCCGCGCACCTTTTTAGCCGTCGTCTGCCGGATCAGTTGGCAGATCCTCTTCGAAAAGCCGACCCGAGTCTGGTGCTGTGTCTGTTGAATAAAGGCTTAAAAGCCAAATCACCCGATCCCGATGAGTTGCTCACGGCAAGTGCATTTGCAGCGGGGCAGCGCGGTTACGCAGAATGTGTCGCCGAACTGGTCACGGTCTCCTACCACCTGCTCACCGATCAGCTGGCCGGGCCGCAGGACAAAACCGGTGCGCTGTGTCTGGTACTCAAGGTGCTGCAGAAGCGGTCCTGGGCTGACTGTGCGGCTGTTCTAGGCCTGGCTGGCCGAAACGATGTGACTGCACTGTTGCAACGGACGATCAGCACTTACTGTGAGGCAGCGAAGACGCCCACTACCACATGCGCTTACGGGTCGCCGGGGAGTGTGCGAACCTAAACGGTTGTTCGGTCGGTTACGGCACCAGCCAGCGGTTGGTAACAGCCCCGTCGGCAGCCCAATCGAACTGTGCCCGGCGGTGACCCTGGGCTGCGAGATAGAGCCATTCGAGCCGTTCAACCTTGATGATCACCGCGGTAAAGTAGCAAAACCCCGCTTCTGACTCGGCCGCTTCGGGTACGCGATTTTCAAGGTCAGTTGGAAGACCGGAGGTGGGCATGCCGGCGCTTGAGCCCGGCACTTCTTGCGCGAGATAGCAGCGGCGGCTGGAGAGTGGTGTCTGTGCCCAGATTTCGCGGGCAACGTCGTTTTCCTGATGGATGATCGCAGTCGCGTCCAGGCGAAGCTGGATCTTTTCGTCGGGGTGATAGGTGAGCACCTGACACGTCGGCTGGCGGTGCAGTTCTTCGACCTTGGCAGAACGGCTGTCTGTGTGGATGTGCAGCTCACGTGTGGTACGAACGGTATCCCGCAGGACCACCGTGCGTGCACGGGCAGTGTGATCTTTGCCACAGCTGACCAGCACGGGGGTGTGCATGGGTGAGTGCCTGTTGCGGGCAGCATCCTCGAGCAGTAACCAGGCTTTTTCAAGCGTTTGCGGCAGGTCGTTATAGAACGTAGCCTCTTCAAGTTCCGGGGTTTGCATCGTATTCATAGGCAAGATGTCGGTTGCTGATTTCTCGTTTACGGCAAAAAAGGGCACAATAGGCGAAATTAAGTTCCTAGTTATGCCACAACTGAGTCACCCGGTCAGGTTTTACTCAGGCCGCGATCGGTTATCTGTGTGGTTAGCCCCACGAATTTCTCCCGGAATGTACCCCCCGAATCTTTATGCCGCACCGGCGCACCGAACAGAATTGAATCAAGCGGACAAGACAATGTCGACCGTGGCGGTTGTGACCACGTTTAATCCGGACCTGTCTGTACTGCGTGAGCAGTTGGGTCGTACCGTGCCGCAGGTCAAACAGCTGATTGTGGTGGACAACGGCTCAGTTGCAGCTGATTCAATCCGGGCGCTGGTCGAGGAATTTGCGAAGACCCGCTGGTTCAGTCTGGGTGAAAATCGGGGTTTGGGTTATGCGCATAATGTGGGTATCCAACAGGCCCTGGAACGGGGTGCCGGGTCGGTACTGATCCTGGATCAGGACACGCTGCCGGAACCGGATATGGTCAGCGTGCTGGCTGAAACGCTGGTATCGTCCAGCGCTCCGGATTCCCGTGTTGCGGCAGTGGGTGCCCGATATGTGGGTGTGCAGAGCAGCCATCCATCGTTTTTCGTTCAGTTCCGCCGATTTCGCTTCAAGAAGTGTTTCTGCACAGAATGCGGTGTCCGACAGGTGATTCCAGCGGATGTGCTGATCTCATCGGGCGCGCTGTTTTCCGCCCGCGCACTGCGTGAGATCGGCACTATGGATGAAGGCCTTTTTATTGATCACGTCGATACCGAATGGTTTCTACGTGCCCATCACCGGGGCTGGCGGTCTTACGGTGTCTGTGACGCAGTGATGCGGCACAGTTTGGGTGAGCGGACTTTTCGCGTCTGGCTTGGCCGCTGGCGTTACCTGCCTATACACAAGCCGTTTCGCTACTACTATATCTACCGCAACAGTGTGCTGCTGTATCGCCGGTCTTACCCCACGATACGGTGGAAACAGACCGATGTCCTTCGCTTGCTGATGATGTTCGTGATGTTTGCGCTGTTTGCCGGAGACAGGGTAGAAAACCTCAAAATGATGTGTCGGGGCATTGCCGATGGGTTTCGGGACCGGGATGGCCGTCTGGATGCGGCGCGCTGACACTAAAGATTTCGAGTCAGTGCTCAAAGCCAGCGTTCTAAATTCGAGCGATCAAGTACTCGGTCTACTGTGCGCTTACAATAGTCGGGTGGGAACTTACCCGGGTGCCGCTGTTACAGGGGCCACCACACCGAAGTCGCCTGACCCGGAAAGTGGATCATCCTAAAGAGAGTTATTCAGATTGCCTTCGAGTCTCAAACACACCTTAATGCAGTCAGATTACCACTTGGACCCTGCGACCGGTGTCTGGTCACAGCCAGAATTTAACAGTATTGACTACAGTGACGGTGAGGAAACAGAGCAACAGCTACAGCACATCATTGACACCGCGTCTGATATCTCTTCACTCTCGCCAGAACTCCGGCAGCACTGTGCAGACTGGCCGACCACCTATCATCTATCGGGCCTGCGTGCCAACATCCTGCGACCGTTTGAGATTACCGAAGACCACGACGTCCTCGAGATCGGCGCGGGTTGTGGTGCGCTCAGTCGTTACCTCGGTGAATGCGGTGCTTCAGTGCTGGCCCTGGAAGGCAGCTTGCGCCGTGCGCGTATCGCCCGCTCGCGCACGCGCGATCTGGACAATGTGACGGTCGTTGCAGAAAAACTCTCGGCGTTTGAGACGCCACAAAAATTTGACGTGGTCACATTGATCGGGGTGCTGGAGTATGCGGCCCTGGACGATGGCGACGATGATCCAGCAATAACCATGCTCAGCAAAGTGGCTTCTTTGCTGAAACCCGAAGGGTTCGTGATTCTTGCCATCGAAAATCAGTTGGGTCTTAAATATTTTGCCGGTGCACCGGAAGATCATATCGGGCAAGCGATGTACGGCGTGGAAGGTCGCTACGAAAAATCGCAGCCGCGAACCTACGGCCGCCAGGACCTGGTGCATCGGTTGAGCACTGCGGGTCTGAATGCAACGGCATTTATGGCGCCGTTCCCGGACTACAAGCTGCCGGTCTCGATCGTGACCGAGGCGGGTTTTTGCAGTGATGGATTTGATGCCGGCGCGTTGGCCTGGCAGAGCGTGCGACGGGATCCCCAGCTACCGGTGCTGTTGGGTTTTGCACCCGAAAGGGTATGGCCTGAGATAATCCGGAATGGGCTCGGGCTTGATCTCGCCAATTCATTTCTGGTCGTGGGGGCGCACGCTTCGCACGCTTTACCCAAGCGTGAAGTACTGGCCTGGCACTACAGCACCGACCGCGCGCCGCAGTACTGTCGTGAAGCATGTTTTTCAGTCGACGCAACAAACGACGTCACAGTGTCGTACCGGCGGTTGTGCCCGGAGAGTGTGTCTGACAATTCCGATTCCGCATCGGTTCGTTTTGACTGCCCGCAAAACGTGCGGTATACCTCGGGCCGGTTGCTGTCTCAGGAATTTGTCGAGCTGATGGGTAGAGACGGCTGGTCCACCGGAGCCGCTGGTGGGTTTGTGCGCCGCTACGGTGCTATCCTGGAGATACTGCGCCGTGGAGAAGGCGAGATTCGAAGCATCTCAAGGGTTACGGATCGGTTGCCGGGCAACTATCTGGACGTGATTCCGCAGAACATCATCCTTCAGGATGTCGATACGCCAGTAATCATTGACAACGAGTGGTGCCTGACCACAGACGTGGAATTCGGCCACTGTGTACTTCGTGCGTTGCTGCTGCTGATGGCTGCGATCACGCGATTCGGCGTTCCCGCCGATGGCCGCACCTATACGCGCCAGGCATTTGTCGAAGCCGTTTTTGCTGACAGTGGATTTGCAATCACCGCCTCGGACATCACACGCTACATCGCCCTAGAAGCCGATATTCAGGCGCAGATCACGGGTCGTTCGAGACCTGAGTTCCTTAACTGGCTGCCCGATGAGCCTCTTGTCATTCAGAGCATGCACTCGGTAATTAGCGAGATAAGAGATTACCAGCAAATTATGGATAAACTCGCTTCCCTACAAACTGAAATACACAACCACCAGTCCATTGGGGCGGA